>JAEUVP010000230.1 GCA_016786805.1 Chitinophagaceae bacterium
AGGTTTTATCCCGGAAACTTGCATATTCAATGGACAGGTCTTTATTGGTCCAGGGCACATTGATCGTTTGGTTATACTGGTAAAAACGGTTGTGCTTTACAAATAACCAACCCGCACCATAGCCACCCCGGTCAGCTTCCGTAGCAGAGAAGGGAAAGGATTTCTTTTCGTTATTCAATGTTATGTAACTGTATGCTCCCGGCTCAGGACTCCCGGTTCCTGGCTTTTTATCCAGCTGATGTACCACAAAAAGATTATCTGCTGAAGTTCCCAACTGAACAGCAGTCGTTTCTCCCGGTTCAATGGTTTTGGCGGCCTGGCTCCAAAGGTATTGCGGCTGGTTTAGTTGCTTCGATCTTTCATCAAACAGTTCAATGTATTGAATGTCTTTTACTGCTTCCCCGTTTTTATCTGTGGTTAAAATTTCTATCATATAAAAACCGGTAGCCCATTGTCCATTTTCTATCTTCCATTTTCCATTCTCCTTCACCGAATCTGTCTTATTAAAAACCGCTGCTCCTTTCTCCCAGCTTTTAAAATCGCTTTCATTGTCATATTCGTCATACGGGAAAGACTTTATATATTCTTCCTTGCTCATTACGAACTGGTCGGGTCGTTCCCAGAAACGGTCACGGATCAGCCTTTTTTCTTCTTTCAGTTTTGTGATCGATACGGTGATCTTCGCCGGTTCAAACTCACCATTCATATTTTCCGTACGGATATTGAGTGATTTCAAACTGTCAGCCGGTAAGGAAGAAGGTATATTGCTGACCAGTATCAGTGATTTGTAGCTTACTGATACTGATTTTTCCCCGCTTCTTGTTTCCCCGTTGATATCTGTTACATCGGCATAGACCGTATAATCAAATACCGGTTCAAATTTTTTATCGAGTGTCAGGTCTGGTATGGCCGTAAAGGCAACGATAAATTTTCCATCCTTATCTGTTTTCACTTCTCCATGTGCAATTTCCATTTGCTGCACCGGTGGTTGCCACCAGCGACGGAACAGCCAGGGGTATAAGAAACGTGGTTCTCTCACCACCCTGTATTTTACAATGGCACCATCAATATTATTACCGGCATAGGCTTTTGCAATACCGGTCACTTTGATCGTATCATTGACCTTATAAGTTCCTTTGATTGGTTCATATTCTACAAAGAATTTGGGGCGTTTGTATTCTTCCACTTTAAAGCCAACAGTGCCACCGTCTTTTTTGGTATAAATGCTGAACTGGCCGTTGAGTCCGCTGACTGGTAACTGGAACTTGCCATTAAAGGAACCAAATTCATTGGTCTTTACTTTAATAGTATCAATGTCTTTGTAATTGGCATCCCGAAGTATCAAGGTTGTTTCATAATCCTGCTTCACGGCATTCTTTTTGGCTGCTGTATTCATTCCCAGTACAATTCCTTTGAAATAGACTGTTTGCCCTGGACGATAGATACTCCTGTCGGCAAACAAATAAACGAGAGTGACCGTTTTTGGTTCAATACTATTCTGCCTGTTGTAATAGTAATCATATTGGAGGTCATTCATGAATAGCCGTTCCCCGTTGTGCGTGATATCAAAATAATAGGAGAAGTTTTCATAACGTTTACTTTCTTCTGTCGCTTTTTTATCTAACCTGAAAAAACCATTTTGGTCAGCCTGGTATAATTTTCCTTTTACTTTAATATTCTTCGATAGCTGGTAATCATATTTCTGCTCCCACACCTGTATAGCTGCTTTGGCCAGCGGCTGACCATTGTCACGGTTCAGTACAAAGTAATCGTTGCTGTTATTGACATAGCTGATCGAGGAGACATAGAAGAGCCGGGCTCCCAGAACAGTCTTTTCATTTTTGAAATCTCTATCTGACCCGGCGACCAATACATATTCGCCGGCAGGCAATGCATCCACTTTTATTTCCACACTATGGTCCTGCAGGTCGTTGGTGACGGGTAATACCTGCTGCCAGTTTCTTTCTGCTTTGGCTGCAAGGATGGACGACCAGTATTTATCGCCATACTGATCTGCCAGTTCTTTCTTCAGGTTTTCATCGGCTTTGACCAGCCGCAGGTAAACCGTATTCAGGTTCCTGTAATTGACTAATGCCCTGAACGGCAGGTTGGGGATATTTACTTTTTCTATACTGAACTGTAGTGATTTACTATTGATCGCATTCAGCAGGTTATAACAGTTGATCTTTCCTTCTGAAGAGTCTTTTTGTTGTAAAACTTCTTCACAGATATCTTTGGCTTTTACCCGTGCAAAACGATGCGTGGTATCCCCGAACGGTTTATAGCTTTCTGCTTTTTCGTTATAGTATTGTGCCAGCAGGTACCATGCCTGTGCTGCTGCCGGGCTCTTGCCATATTGGTTGGCAATATGATTAACGGCCCTGAAATACAAATTGTCTTTATCGGGATGCGTGGATTTTCCTTTTAGAAAACTGATCCGTTGAATATCTGCATCCAGTAAAGCATCGTGTTTGGCATCATTCAAATGAAAAGCGATCAGTTGCTGGTAAATGAGTAAGGCTTTATGCTGGAGTGATAGTGAATCTTTGGTTGGAAATTTCCGGTGAATGAAATCAGCAGCAGGGTCAAAGGCAGAGGCCTGGTCAATTTCAAACGCATAAGCTGGTTTTTGAATATCTCTTTCATCGTTTTCAAAATAATCAATAGCACGATGAGCCAGCAGGTCGTACAGGGTTGGACGCAGGTGACGGACATTGCCTTTTATGATGATCGCATCAAATGGTTCCAGTTTGGTTTGCTGCAATAGTTTTTCATTACTGATGGATTGCAAATAGAGCTCACTTGTTTTTTTATGAAAATCTTCTGCATCCCAGGTGGCGATATCTTCTTTTTTGAAATTGATGGTCTTGGAGCGGTCGTATAGTTGCCAGCGGTGGTTTTTAAAATAACTTTGATACAGTCCTGCCAGCAGGCTTTTTAAAAGGGAGGATGCCGGTTCTTTTGCCGCAGGTATTTCTTTCTCTATTTCTTTTATCGAAAGCATCTCGTTGTTTTCCCGGGTTTCTGATTGCAGGCCGGTCATATATACTAATGACTTGATGACCTGGGCATCCTGCTGGTCTTTTTTAGCCAGCGCATATATTTTCTTTACTTCCGCCAGGGCAGATTTAGGAAGATTCTTTTTATTGAACTCTTCCACTTTTTTCCATTCTTTTTCGTAATTCTTGACGGGGGGCTGACTGTTTGAAGGCATGGCAAATAAACCGGATAAGGTGATGGTCAGGAAAAGGTTTTTAACAAGCTGAAAATTCATACAACCAAATTTTATACAAGGTAATTAATCTTATGCGACGGTAAGATGCTCTCCGGCAGGGAATTTCATAAATCCTGTATCAACCTTTCGTGACCGTGATAATGTTTCTGGGCTAAAAAAATATTTTTCTTCATTAAACCCGGTTTTGCCTTCTCCTGTAATCCTTTACTGGCAATCACTCCCGCATATTGCTGCAAGTTCATTATATAACCTGCAGGGGCCTTTAACGTTTTGTTGCAACCTTTTTTGGCACGATGGCATGTGCTTTGAAATTATCCTTATCAAAAAGGAGGAATAATGAAAATGATGAAAGAAATATTGAAACAGTTACTCACCGGGCTTAACAACAAGCATGGCCTTTATGGTTCTTTACCCGGTAATTACCAGATGGCCGTTTTACGTTTAAAATAAATAATATGAAAAAGATTTTTACCCTTTTACTAAGCTCCCTTTTTTCACTTTCGCTGTTAGCCTTTGATGGCAGCAAGCTGAGTATCTCCACCATCAGCAACAATATGGACCTGAAGATCGAGATTGACGGCCGGAGATTCACCATGAAAGATAACACGATCACTCTTCGTAATATGCCTGATGGTTACCATACCATTAAGATATTCCGTGATAAGAAGAAAAATGGTAATGGCTGGGGATTCGGCAGGAAGCAGGAACTGATTTATAACGCTTCTGTTTTCATGAAACGTGGATTTCATACCGACATCACCGTTAACAGGTTTGGCAAAGTATTCGTTGATGAATGCCGTATTGACCGTAACGATGATTGGTACAGGGATGAAGAGGGCGATGATGACTACTACGATGGCAACAATGGTGGCTTGGATAACCAGTATAATAACAATGTGATGTCTGCCAGGGAGTTTGACATGCTGAAAGAATCATTACGAAAAGAATGGTTTGAGAACAACCGGGTAACTTCTGCCAAAGTGGTAATGGATAAAAGTTATTTTACCAGCCAGCAGGTAAAAGAATTACTGCAGTTGTTCACTTTCGAGAACAATAAACTGGAACTAGCAAAATATGCCTACCGGAATACAGTGGACAAAAGAACGTATTTCATTGTGAACGATGTGTTCAGTTTCGGCAGCAGCCGCGATGAACTGGCCCGTTTTATCCGTGATTTTCGTTAACCCCTTGCTGAGTTAATAGCATATGATAACTGCAACGCCTCTTCATTTGAAGAGGCGTTGCTTATTTAGAAATTTGTAGGGATCTTAATTGATTACTTTTTGATCACTTCCGCCATTTTCTTACCGATATCAGCCGGGCTGCTGACCACATGGATACCGCATTCAGTCATGATCTTCATTTTGGCAGCAGCGGTATCATCCGCACCACCAACAATGGCACCGGCATGCCCCATACGACGGCCGGGAGGCGCAGTTTGACCGGCAATAAAACCAACCACCGGTTTTTTATTTCCGGTTTCTTTGATCCAGCGGGCCGCCTCAGCTTCCATACCACCACCGATCTCGCCGATCATAACGATCGCATCTGTTCCGGGATCATTCATGAATAATTCAACAGCTTCTTTGGTTGTGGTTCCGATGATCGGGTCACCACCAATACCAACCGCTGTAGAAATACCTAAACCTGCTTTGGCGACCTGGTCGGCTGCTTCGTAGGTCAGGGTGCCAGATTTGGAAACAATACCGATACGGCCAGGGATGAATACAAACCCGGGCATGATCCCTACTTTACATTCACCGGCAGTTATCACACCGGGACAGTTAGGACCTACCAGTCTCGTGGGTTTTCCCTGTAAATAATTCTTCACTTTCACCATATCCTGCACCGGGATACCTTCTGTGATACAAACCACCAGTTTGATACCGGCATCGGCTGCTTCCATAATGGCATCGGCTGCAAAAGCAGGCGGAACAAAAATGATACTGGTGTCAGCACCGGTTGTCTTCACGCAATCAGCCACTGTATTGAAAACGGGTTTATCCAAATGAGAAGTGCCACCTTTACCCGGCGTAACACCGCCGACAACGTTGGTGCCGTATTCTATCATCTGGGTGGCATGAAAAGTACCTTCTGTACCTGTGAAGCCCTGCACTAAGATTTTGGAGTTTTTATTGACAAGAATACTCATAACCGGTCTGAATTTTTAGTCCGGCAAAAGTAAGGAATTCGGGTTACAGCATTACTGATACTTCAGGAAAAGCAATTCCTGGTGAAAGAAACCATAGGAGGGGCTAATTGTAGTAGTAGAACGGGTGGCCAGCCCCCTGTTTACCGAATCGATTTGGGAAAAGGTCTGGATATTAGTGGAGGGAGAGGGGATAAATACTTCTTTAAAGAAGATGGCATCGGCGCCGTTTTTCCTGGCTTTGGCAATGGCCATAGTGAGGATCTTTTCCTGTTTAGGTTTCACTCCTCTCCAGGTTGGTTCCGGGTATCCTTTTCCTATGATGGTATAAGCCCTTTTAATAGCAGCTTCATCAACATACACATCAACGTTTTTAGTTGGGGTATAACTGCTGCCAACATAGCTGAAACTTACAGCAGAACAGGAGCAGATAAAAAGCGAGAGGATAAAAACAGGGTAAATATTTTTCATATACTTCAGTTGTTGGTTAAGCCTAAACTGCAGCATGAATTATACCGTGCCTGTTTTTACGAATGAAATCGTTTGTTAATTGGGCTTATTTTAGAAGATTATCCATATTCCGGTGGTTGGGAATCTGGCCGGTTTCTTCCAGCATCCGCATATCCTTGGCATCTTTTAAGAATTCGGAGGCAAAGATGAAATCATTCAGCCGTTGGTTCTTGCTGAAAATGATCTCCCGGTTAGTGCCTTCCCATTCCTTATTGCCCTGGTACATGTATAAAATATAATCGCCGATCTCCATCACACTGTTCATGTCGTGGGTGTTGACGACCGTCGTGATATTATATTCAATCGTAATTTCTTTGATCAGCTTATCAATAACCAGTGAAGTCTGGGGGTCAAGACCAGAGTTGGGCTCATCGCAAAACAGGTATTTGGGATTTAGTACAATTGCTCTTGCCAGTGCCACCCTTTTTTTCATTCCCCCGCTGAGTTCGGCCGGGTATTTTCTGTTGGCTTCTACCAGGTTCACCCGGTTTAGTACTTCGTTCACCCGGTCCAGCTTTTTTTTCACCGGCCAGTTGGTAAACATATCCAGCGGGAACATTACGTTTTGTTCGACTGTTAAACTATCGAATAACGCAGAACCCTGGAACAACATACCGATCTCTTTGCGTACTTCTGTCTTTGCCTGCGCATCCATGGAAGTAAAATTTTGTCCATGGTATAGTATCTCTCCCTCATCCGGTTCAAACAACCCCACCATGCATTTCATCAATACCGTTTTGCCACTACCGCTGGCCCCGATAATGAGATTGCACTGGCCTGCTTTCATAACGGCACTAACGTCCTGGATGACCGTTTTGTCGCCAAATTTCTTTTGTATGTTTTTTACCTCAATCATGAATAGCTATGAGCTTCGGGCCGGTTCTTTTTATAATAAGAGTGCTGATAAAACATAATCTGAAAAAAGGATAGCAATACAACTTACCACCACAGCCTTGGTACTGGCTCTTCCGATCTCTAATGCGCCACCCTGCACAAAATAGCCAAAGAAAGCCGGTACACTTGAGATAATAAAGGCGAACACATACGATTTGATCAGTGCAAAAATTACATTATAAGGAACAAAACTTTCCAGTAAGCCTCTGTCATATACACTACCGGAGAGTATATTAGCCATGGAGCCGGCCAAACGTCCTCCCCAGATACCTAATGCCATGGCAATGATGACCAGCAGGGGTATCATCAGTAAGGCCGCAGCGATCTTCGGCATGATCAGGTATCCTTTGGTATTAATGCCCATGATCTCTAATGCATCGATCTGTTCACTCACCCGCATATTACCCAGTTCACTGGCAATACGGCTGCCGGCCACACCGGCTAATACAATACAAACAAGGGTGGGGGCAAACTCGAGAATAACCGTATCCCTTACGATTTGTGCAATGGTGGAAGGGGGAATCAGCGGACTCACCAGCTGGTAAGCGGTTTGAATGGTGGAAACTGCACCAATAAAAACAGAAATGATAGCTACGATACCCAGCGAACCCACACCGATCTCTGCACACTGGTGCATGAATTCTTTCCAGTACATCTTGCCGTTTTCCGGTTTGGAAAACATGCCTTTGATCATCAGAAGGTAACGGCCTATATCGCTGAAAATGGTCATCGGTTGGTTTAGGCTGTAAAATACGACTAAAAATATTGCTGTAACATCCCGGAAGTACTAATCAGGGGTGTTGCAGGGCATCAGAGGTCTTTACTTACTTTTTTGTACCGTTTCCACCAGGGAGAACGTTTGACGATCTCTTCTGTAGACACTTTACTTTTAATTTGTGCATCTACCACGGCTACCAATGCCATATTAAGAATACTGCGGACAGAACTTCCTAATTGTAATATATGAACCGGTTTTTTCAATCCCAGCAGGATAGGCCCGACCGCATCCGCTGTTTCCAGCTCTTTCAGCAGGTTATAGGCAATATTACCAGCAGCAAGATTCGGGAAGATGAGAGTGTTCACTTC
Organism: Chitinophagaceae bacterium; assembly: GCA_016786805.1. Taxonomy (GTDB): domain Bacteria; phylum Bacteroidota; class Bacteroidia; order Chitinophagales; family Chitinophagaceae; genus CADEDV01. Next base: position 7,875 of record JAEUVP010000230.1, read on the forward strand.
TTTGTCAACCAGTTCTGAGAAAGGGTAATTTTCCTTCATCAGATCTTTATTGAAAGCCACACTGGCCTGCATCTCTCCGTCCACGATCAATGATGGCATTTTTGTTTTAACGATCCTTCTTGCTTCTGCCACCAGCCGGGCTTCACGGGAATTGCTGCTGCCAAAATTAGAATAGCTCAGCAGGGCGATCCTGGGTGTGATATTGAAATGTTTTACTTCTTTTGCCACCATCAGGGTGATCTCCGCCAGTTGTTCCGCTGTCGGATTGAAGTTAACGGTTGTATCAGCCAGGAATAAAGGGCCTTTTTTGGTCAGCATCATATACATGCCGGCGATATTCTGCACACCTTCTTCAGTACCGATCGTTTGAATAGCGGGGCGTATCGTATCAGGATAATTTTTTGCTAACCCGGAGATCATCGCATCGGCATCGCCACATTCCACCATCATGCAACCAAAATAGTTACGGTCTTTCATTACTTTCTTGGCTTCATAGGCGTTGAACCCTTTTCTTCCCCGTTTAGCAAAGAAAAGATCGGAGTATAAATTCCTTTTTTCTTCCATCGCATCGCTGCGGGGATCAAAAATAGGCAGGTCATCAATGTCTACTCCATTGGCATCTGCAATCGTCCTGATCTTGTTCTCATCACCCAGCAAGATCGGGTAACCGATCCCTTCATCAAAAATGAGTTGCGCAGCTTTCAGGATCTTTAAATTATCTGCTTCGGCAAAAACGATCCGTTTCGGATCTTTACGGGCTTTATTACCAAGCACCCGCATCACCTGGTTATCGAGACCGAGGCGGCTATTGAGATTATTCTCATACGCCTGCCAGTCAGTAATGGGATTTTTGGCCACCCCGCTTTCCATAGCTGCCTTGGCAACGGCTGGTGCCACAGTTGACAGTAACCTTGGATCAAGCGGTTTGGGAATGATATAATGCTCGCCGAACGATATATTTTTTTCGTTATAGGCCATGTTCACAATATCGGGCACTGGCGTCTTGGCCAGTTCAGCCAATGCTTTTACAGCAGCCAGTTTCATGGCTTCATTGATCTGTGTGGCTCTTACATCCAGTGCACCCCGGAAGATATAAGGGAAGCCCAGTACATTATTCACCTGGTTAGGATAATCGCTGCGGCCGGTGGCCATGATCACATCTTTTCTTGCGGCGGTTGCATCTTCATAACTGATCTCGGGATCCGGGTTGGCCATAGCAAAAACAATAGGATTTTTCGCCATGCTTTTTATCATATCAGCACTGATCACCCCACCCTTGCTCAAGCCGATAAATACATCAGCATCTTTCATGCCTTCCGTCAGTGTCACATTCTTGCCCGATGCAATAAATTCTTTTTTCAGTTCATCCAGGTCCGTACGGCTTTCGTGAATAAGACCTTTACTGTCAAATACCCGGAAGTTTTCCCTTTTAGCACCTAAGGAGATATATAATTTCATACAGGCGACGGCTGCAGCGCCGGCACCATTCACCACAAATTTTACTTTATCTAATTTCTTCTTTTGGATCTCGCAGGCATTCAGTAAAGCCGCTGCGCTGATGATCGCCGTACCATGCTGGTCATCATGCATGATCGGGATCTTCATGATCTCCTTCAGTTTTTTCTCAATATAAAAACATTCAGGAGCTTTGATGTCTTCCAGGTTGATGCCGCCGAACGTGGGTTCTAATGCTTTAACGATCTGTACAAATTTTTCCGGGTCTTTTTCATTGATCTCAATGTCGAATACATCTATATCCGCAAATATTTTGAATAATACTCCTTTTCCTTCCATCACCGGTTTACCGGCTTCGGGACCAATATCGCCAAGGCCCAGTACAGCAGTACCGTTACTGATAACCGCCACCAGGTTACCTTTCGCTGTATATTTATAAACGTCGTCAGGGTTTGCTGCTATTTCAAGACAGGGTGCGGCCACACCGGGTGAATAGGCAAGCGAAAGATCTCGTTGGGTTTTGGCTTCTTTGGTTGGGATGACTTCTATTTTTCCGGGCCTTCCTTTTGCATGGTATTCGAGGGCCTGTTGTTTCCGCAATTCGTTCTTGTTCATACCGGATTTTTATTATTGATCCATTCTGCACATTCCTTGTTTCGGGGCTGCAAGGTACAAAATTATAATCCGAATGCAGATAACAGGTAACCGGCGGCCTGTTTCAATAATGCAATAAGAGTTTCCCCGGTGGTTAAAGCTTCGTGACTTTTACTTCCGCTTTGATCTTGTAGAAGGGAACGGGCAATGAATGAGTGCCCGGGTAGGGGTACAGATTGAGAAATTCTATCTTATAATTTTCGATGATCGTATCCGTTGGAAATTGCGGAAAAAAATTATGCGTAGAAAGTTTTACCGGGTAGGTAGTATTGTTTTTAGTAAAGGAAAATTTGGCGATAGCTGTTCCTTCCCATACACACATCATTTTATCCGGGCAGCGGGAATCGGCGATAAGGCTGTCAAAACAGAGTGAAACGGTTTCTGTATTATTGACATAGTTCTTACAATCTGCTAAACGTAGCAGGTTGGGATTTTCAGTCTCTCCCGATTTTTTGCAGGAAACAACAATAAGGGTAATCGCCAGGCAAAAAAATACAACTCTCATATATCCGTTTATTGTTCCTGACAACGGCTGAAAATATATCGTTGCATGAAAGATCAGCTTTTAATACTGCTGCCCAGCCATGCCATCATACCCATGCCAATTTCAATAGCTGATTCATCAATATTAAAGGTAGGCGTGTGTACACCGGATATAATGCCTTTTTCTCTATTCATGACACCCAACCGGAAAAAACAACCAGGTATCTGTTGGGAATAATAGCCAAAATCTTCAGCACCCATTCTCTTTTCAGTTTCTTCCACGTTCGCTTCACCAATAAACGCAGCTGCTTTTTCTTTGGTGATCTCATTAAGAGCTTCATTATTATAAACGGAGGGATAACCCACATCGATCAGCAGGTCTATTTCCCCTCCCATACCCTGCACCAGGTCCGTAGCCATTTTCCGGATCAGTTCATGAGCTTTGAACCGCCATGTTTCATCCATGGCCCTGAATGTTCCTTTCAGTTTCACTTCGTTGGGAATTACATTGGTGGTCTCACCGCCTTTGAAAGAAGTAATGGATAAAACAGTCGGATTGTGCGGATCATTGTTGCGGCTTACCACCTGCTGTAATGCAATGATCAGGTGGGAAGCAATCAGTATCGGGTCAATACATAAATGAGGAGAGGCGGCATGGCCGCCCTTTCCTTTAATGGTGATATATAATTCATCAGCGCTGGCCATTACTTTACCGGCACGGAAACTCATCTTACCAATAGCTAAACCCGGGTGCACATGCAAACCAAAAATGCAGGAAGGTGCCGGGTTGTCTAACACTCCTTCTTTGATCAGCAGGCTGGCACCACCGGGATTCTTTTCTTCACCCGGTTGAAAGATCAGTTTGATCGTTCCTTCCCATTCATTCCGTAGTTCATTCAGAATTTTTGCTGCCCCCAATAAGCAAGTCGTATGTACATCATGACCGCATGCATGCATCACGCCGTCATTGGTTGACTTATACGGTACTTCATTTTCTTCCTGAATGGGCAATGCATCCATATCGGCACGCAGTGCAATGATCCTTGAATTGGGGTTACGTCCTTTTATTAACCCAATAACGCCGGTGGTGGCTTTTATGTCAAAAGGGATACCCAGTTCAAAGAGTTTGTCTTGTACAAACTTCGATGTTTCATATTCCTGGTAGCTTAATTCGGGATGTGCATGCAGGTGGTGGCGGATGCCAATGAATTCCGGTGCATATTGTTTGGCCAGTGCTTTGATCTTCTCTGCTATCATGGCTCAAAAGTACTACTTAGCACGGAAGGGCTGTACAATAGCCATAAAAAATCCCGGCTGGTAACAGGCGGGATTTTTGTATACAATTAAAATAGTATAACGAATATATTTTAAGGTGTCATCTCCATTTCATTTTCCTCATACTTACCCGGTTTCACTTCTACTTTGTCAGGCATGATGAATACACCTTTCGGGAAATAAATATTCAATTTCTTCTGGTAGGCTTCTGCCTCTTTTCTTTCTTTGAAATTGCCCACTTTGAGTTTATAATAAGGCGACTGGTGCCACATATAAGCTTTTAGCTCGGGAAAATAAGTGTACACTTTTGTTTTGGCAGCCATGGCTTCATCCCGGTTATTGGTGGTGATGATCATCAGGCGGAAACCCTTTACGATGCGCCGGGCATCGCGGCTGGTCTCTTCATTGATCTGCACCTGTTTTTTCACCAACAGGTCCAGCCGCGGATCTTTATGAACCACGATGGCATTGGTATCTGCTGTTTTTTTCCAGGTGGTATCCTGTGCATGACTTGTTGCTGCAAAAAGTATAACTGCAATAAAAGAGATCATTTTCATATATCGCATAAAGACAAATATCTTACCAAAATTAATAACCGCCACCAACACCAGCAATATTCTCCACGGGGTGCCAGGTTGTTTTTATTTCCTGGGTATCCATAATGAAATAAGGTGATTCACCTTCTTCACTATACCAGTTTATCTTATCATAGAAGGAAACCCGTTTCAGGTTAGAAGCAGATTTCTCCCTGATCATTTTCTGTGTATCAGAATTGTTTTCACAGTAAA
>JAEUVP010000270.1 GCA_016786805.1 Chitinophagaceae bacterium
ACCGGCAGTTGGTATTATTGGTGATACTATGCTCGTATTCGGTTCCACCTATACCAGTAAGTTTACTATCTGGATGAGTACGAATCCCAAAGCAAATGAATGGAAACCATTGGTTGACTCGTTTGATATCGGCGGTTGGGACCCTTCCTTCTTTACAGACGAAGATGGTAAATTATATATGTACAACGGAAGCAGTAATAAATTTCCCATGTATGGAATAGAGCTGAACCGGAAAACTTTCCAGCCCATCGGTACAAGAAAAGAAATGTATTTATTAGAACCCTGGCGTTATGGCTGGCAGCGTTTTGGTGAGCATATGGATAACACTTTTCTCGACCCGTTTATTGAAGGAAGCCATATGACGAAATACAAGGGGAAGTATTATTTACAATATGGAGCCCCGGGGACAGAATTCAGTGGTTATGCAGACGGCTTATTGGTAGGTAATGATCCATTAGGCCCTTTTGATGCACAAAGTGATCCCTTGAGTATGAAGCTGGGTGGGTTTGTAAGAGGTGCTGGTCATGGTGCTACTTTCCAGGATAAGTTTAATAACTATTGGCATATTTCAACAACTGTTCTCTCGGTAAAAAATACATTTGAAAGAAGATTGGGTGTATGGCCAACCGGCTTTGATAAGGATGGCCATATGTTTTGTAATACAACATTTGGAGATTACCCTCATTATATTCCGGCTGCCGGGTTTCCGGGGATGGAATATGGCGTCAACGGAAAATCTGCTTATTTCACCGGCTGGATGCTACTCAATTATAATAAACCGGTACAAGTATCATCCACACTGGGCGGATACCTTCCCAATAATGCCGTGGATGAATTAGCCAAAACCTACTGGAGTGCTGCCACAGGAAATAAAGGAGAATTTATCCAAACCGACCTGGGCAGTGTTTCGACGGTGAATGCCATCCAGCTCAATTATGCCGACCAGGATGTGGATGGCAACCGGCTTGGTAAATGGAATGACCAGTATCACCAGTATAAATTGTATTACTCTGTTGATGGTAGAAAGTGGATGACGCTGGTAGATAAGAGTAATAATAAAACCGATATACCGCATGAGTATGTGGAACTGGAGAAGCCAGTACAGGGAAGGTTTATTAAGCTGGAGAATATTCATATGCCTACCGGTAAATTTGCCATCAGCGGGTTCCGGGTTTTTGGGAATGGCAATGGGGCTAAACCAGATGCTGTGCAGGGCTTCATTGTATTGCGGACAGAAAAAGACAAACGCAGTGCTTTTATAAAATGGAAGCCGGTGGATAATGCATTCGCCTATAATATTTATTATGGTACGCAGCCGGATAAATTATATACCAGCATCATGATCCATTCCAACAATGAATACTGGATGAAGGCAATGGATTCACATAAGTCCTACTATTATTCTATTGAGGCTGTCAATGAAAATGGCACCAGTGAAAGAAGTAAAGTAATAAAAGTTGATTAACCTAGTAAGTATGAAAAGAGCTATCAGCATATTGGTAATTGCTTTCCTCTGCACTTCTGTGAGTCGGTCACAAGGCAATATCCCTTTTTGGAAAGAAGTGCAGGTATTTAAACAAAAAGACAGTGTACAGTTCCCTGTTGCCAACCAGGTTTTATTGATAGGCAGTTCTTCTTTCACCATGTGGAAAGATGTGCAGGAGTATTTCCCCCAACACAAGATCCTGAACCGGGCATTTGGCGGTTCCACCCTTGTTGACCTCATCCGTTTCCGGTATGATGTGATCTATCCCTACCAGCCAAAGCAAATTGTGATCTATTGCGGGGAGAATGATTTTGCGGCGAGTGATACGGTAACTGTTGAGTTGGTGATGCAGCGGTTCAAAACTTTGTATAACCTGGTCAGGGCAAAATATGCCAGCGTACCTTTATTATACGTTTCGATGAAACCAAGCCCGAGCCGAGTGCACCTGCTGCCGAAGTATAGAGAGGCGAACCAACAGATTGAAAGGTTTTTAAAGGCAGATAGGAAAGCAGCATTCGCTGATGTATATCAACCCATGCTAAAGAGTGATGGAACTGTGATGGATGATATTTTTAAAGAA
>JAEUVP010000279.1 GCA_016786805.1 Chitinophagaceae bacterium
TGTGGCAGGGAGAGACATTTGATTCTGTCACTATTGACAGGGAGCTTGGCTTTGCCCAAAGTATCGGTATGAACATCATGCGGGTTTATCTTCACCATTTGGCCTGGCAGGCCGATCAAACAGGGTTCAAAAAAAGAATGGGTACCTATTTATCCATTGCCCATAAACACGGCATCATTACTGTTTTTGTTTTCTTTGATGATTGCTGGAATGAAACCTATGCACCCGGCAAACAACCATTGCCCAGGCCGGGTATTCATAATTCGGGCTGGGTAAGAGACCCGGGAAAATTAACCGACATGGATCTTTCTGCCACCGATATGCTGGAGAGATATGTAAAAGATATACTGACTACTTTTAAAAAAGATAAACGTATTTTATTATGGGATGTGTACAATGAGCCCGGCAATTCAGGTTATGGCAATAAGAGTATGCCGCTGCTGCAAAAAGTATTTTCCTGGGGAAGAACGATCAATCCTGACCAGCCCTTATCTGCCGGAGTATGGGACCTGCGGTTAAAAGAACTCAACCAGTTTCAGTTGGAAAATTCCGATGTGATTACCTATCACAATTACATGGACGAAAGGGAACACCTGAAATGGATCGATTCATTTTTAGTAAAAACCGGGAAGCCACTGATCTGTACCGAGTATATGGCAAGGACAAGGGGCAGCCGGTTTGATAACATCATGCCCTTATTAAAAGAACGGAAAATTGCAGCCATCAACTGGGGCCTGGTGGCTGGTAAAAGCAATACGATCTATGCATGGGATACACCCATACCAGATGGTAGTGAGCCCAAAGTATGGTTTCATGATATTTTTCGCAAAGACGGAACCGCTTACAGCGAAGAAGAAGTCAGGCTCATTAAATCGCTGACCGGTAAGTCAGATTAAAACAAACTTTTTTTGTGCCGTAATAAGGTTATACTAAACAGGTACATGAGTTTGATTAAATTTGGTTAAAGGATATGAGCAAGTGGAATTGTAAAGCTGCTTGTCCGTTCAATTATTTTAATCTCATGAGTAGACTATTTTTAATATTAATGTCTTTGTTACTTTACTCATGTACAAACAGACAAACGGCTGAAGAGGTTATTAATAAAGCTTTAGTTTATCAAGAGGAGGGAAAGTTTGATCAGGCATTAAAATTAGTGAATAGGGCAGTGCAAATGGATTCATTTTCTCCAACGGGTTATAATAAAAGAGGAAACATTTACCTGGACTTAAATGATACCATTGCTGCTTTTGCAGATTTTACAAGGGCAATTCATTTAGACCCCAAAAATACAGAGGCACTTTTTAATAAGGGATTTGTGTTTTCAGCGCAGGCAAAAGAAGATTCAGCTGTGGCATTTTATAACCTGGCCTTAAAGACCAAAATGCATGGCGGCTTTTTATTTAGAAGTAACTGGGAAAGTAATGATGATCTGGTGGATGATATCCCAATAGAAGTAATCCGATATTATAGGGCGATGACCTATGTGGCGTTAGAATCGTACACTCTTGCATTAGGTGATTTATATTATGCACTAAGCTATCAATATGAAGAAGCTGAATGTCAGTATTATATCGGCCTAATACTTATTAAGCAAGGGCAAAAGTTATTGGGTTGTGATTATCTCAAGAAATCTGTAGCAAATGGATTAAAAGACGGCGAAAAGTACCTGAGTGATTATTGCAAGTGATGAACTTTACTTTATTTGCTATCACCCCTTTCATTACCTGTTCACAGGAGGCTTGCTATTTCGTATTACTGGTGGTTTAACCACCGCTACACTACCATATCTTTCCAGCATGATGGCTTTATACTGTGGCGTCGTGGCCAGGTTGGGCATATTATAGTTGCATTTGCTGAGATCGGGAATGATG
>JAEUVP010000289.1 GCA_016786805.1 Chitinophagaceae bacterium
GCGGGCCTCCATAGTCAAACCCTAATGGTAATTTGATACCGTAATACTCTTTACCATTCTTGAAAAAATCACTTTGCGCCCAGCCACGATGATATACAGAGGAAGGAACCTGGTACTTTTCATTCGGTGAGGAAGCTGCCAAGATATACATGATCAGGCATTCGTTAAACCCACGCACCGGAAAATTCATAGCCCAACCATTATTGGGGCTCCAGTGCCAGTACAACACTTCCTGTCCCTGGGTAAACCAGTTCCATTCAATATCCGGCCACATCCAGTTAATCCGGTTGCGTAATTCTCTTTCTGTTCTGTTATCTCCATTAAAATATTGACGGGCACAAAGCAAACCCTGGAATAAATAAGAACTCTCCACCAGGTCGGCGCCATCATCTTTACGACTGAAAGGAATTGTTTTACCGGTTGCACCATCCATCCAATGCGGGAACACACCATGATAGCTTTCTGCCTTTAATAAGAAGTTCACCATCTTCAGCATAAACTTTGCCGCAGTATCCCTGCCAATCCATTTTCTTTCTACGGCCACGATCAGACTCATAATGCCAAACCCGGTTCCTCCCGTAGTGACGGTTTCATGTCCATACCCAAAATTGCTATTGCTCCTTTCTCTTGCCAATCCACTGACAGGATGCGCAAAATCCCAGAAATAGCGAAAGGTTTGTTTTTGCACCAGGTCAAGCAGTGCAGAATCAGAGAGGTTTTTGGGCCTTGCTGTTGGATCAAATACAGCAGGTCCTGGTTTATTTTTTTGAGCAACCATGGTTACAGAAAAAAACAAAGCCAGTATAAAAAGGGAGTTGGTTATTCGTTTCATAAAATCCTCTTTTATAAATAAGGAGCACTGAATCCAAGTGATAACATACCAGCTTTTACTTCGGGACAACTGGTAAACAGGTTCCATAACAAGCCCGTTCTGTAATTTTCGATCATCACTACCATGGGTCCCTGGTCAATCGCCAAAAATGAACTGGCGAACCATTGGTCTTTCAATGAAAAAGCATCCACAAACCCATATTCCTTCCAGATCTTATCGCCCAGCACATAATAAAAGAATTTCAATGCCTTTAGGGATTCAGCAGGAGTATATGGTATCGATGAAATGGCCGCCGTGGGTGCAATTACGCCAATATCATTCGTGGGTGAACTGGCTGTATAGCCCCCGGAAATATCACTCGCTGTTAATCCCCATACTGAATCACTGTACCCATACCAGGACCGGGGATTTGCGATAGAGTGTTTATAGTTGATCAGTGAATGATTCCTGGTTTGTACTTCATAATTAGCATAGGCATCGGCTAGTCCGTTCGGATTAATTCCCATGAATGAATAATGTGCAAAGAACAGGGGGCCACCAAATGCAGTTCCAAGCGGAAGTTGATGTGTGTAATAAGTGTTCCCGTTAATAAAGCCGTTCGTACTGCCATTAGCTGCCCAACCATTGGTATATACTGTTGCCGGGATACCATGCGTGGTGGAAGCTGCCGCCAGCACATAAGTGATGAGGCATTCGTTCCATCCCCGGATGGGCAAATTCATCACCCAGCCACGATCAGGACTATAGTGCCAGTATAATACATTCTGGGTACCCTGCCGGAACCAATCCCATTCTACATTATTATATAGCGTATTGATATCAGTACGCAGGGTGGTTTCAGCCACATCCATTCCATTGAAATATTGTCTTGCTGTCAATAAGCCCATCATCAGGTAAGATGTTTCCACCAGGTCAGC
>JAEUVP010000559.1 GCA_016786805.1 Chitinophagaceae bacterium
ACTTTCTTCTGTGCCCGCTGGATACTGTTGCTGATCATGCTGTGCTGTATCACATCACCTTCTTTGTAGCCCAGCTTATCCATCAGGCCGGCAATACGTTCACTGCCGAACATACGCATCAGGTCATCTTCCAGGGAAACATAGAATTGGGAAGAACCGGGATCACCCTGGCGACCGGCACGGCCTCTCAACTGCCGGTCCACACGACGACTTTCATGTCTTTCAGTACCAATAATGGCCAAACCACCTGCTTCTTTCACACCGGGGCCGAGTTTGATATCCGTACCACGACCGGCCATGTTAGTAGCGATAGTAACGGCACCGGGCAAACCAGCTTCTGCCACTACTTGTGCTTCACGGGCATGTTGTTTTGCGTTCAGTACATTATGCGGAATTTTTTTCTGCTGAAGCATTCTGCCCAGTAATTCACTGATCTCAACTGATGTTGTACCCACCAGCACAGGGCGGCCTGCATTTCTCAATGCTTCAATATCATCAATAACAGCTTTGTATTTCTCTCTTTTTGTTTTGTAAACAAGATCCTGTTTATCATCACGAATCATCTTTACGTTGGTAGGAATGGTGACCACATCCAGTTTATAAATACTCCACAGTTCCGCTGCTTCTGTTTCAGCTGTACCCGTCATACCCGCCAGTTTATGATACATCCGGAAATAGTTCTGGAGTGTAACTGTTGCATATGTTTGAGTAGCTGCTTCGATCTTTACATTCTCTTTGGCTTCCAGTGCCTGGTGCAGACCATCACTGTAACGGCGGCCTTCCATAATACGACCAGTTTGTTCATCCACGATCTTGATAGCACCATCCATGATCACATATTCCACATCTTTCGCAAACAGTGTATAGGCTTTCAATAATTGCTGAACGGTGTGAATGCGGTCTGCTTTCTGTGCATAATCATTCAGCACTGTTTCTTTCAGTTGCAATTTCTCATCGGCCGGGCCTTCCTGCTTTTCAATTTCGGCCAGCTTTACTCCAATATCAGGTAATATGAAGAACTCAGGATCTTCTCCTGATTTAGTGATCGCATTCAATCCTTTTTCGGTCAGTTCTACGGAATTGTTTTTTTCATCAATATGGAAAAGCAACTCTTCGTCCACGATATGCATATTACGCTGCTGGTCCTGCAGGTAATAGTTTTCGGCTTTCTGCATTTTTACTTTAATGCCCGGCTCACTCAGGAATTTGATAGTGGGGCCATACTTGGGTAAGCCACGGAATGCCCTGAATAAATGTAGGCCACCGGTTTTCGGATCATCTTCACCTTTTTCAAATGCTTTCTTGGCTTCATTGAGGCAATGACGTACAATTTTTTCCTGCTCCTGCACCAGTACCTGTATTCTTGGTTTGTGTACATGGAATTGCTGGTCGTCCCCTTTGGCAACCGGGCCGGAGATGATCAGGGGTGTTCTGGCATCATCGATCAATACGGAGTCCACCTCATCCACCATGGCGAAATGGTGTTTGCGCTGTACCATTTCTTCGGGTGAGTGAACCATGTTGTCTCTCAGGTAATCAAAACCGAATTCGTTATTAGTGCCATAGGTAATATCGGCGAGGTATGCATTTCTTCTTTCTTCACTGTTAGGCTGGTATTTATCAATACAATCAACAGTGATGCCCAGCCATTCAAAGACTGGTCCGTTCCATTCCTGGTCACGACGGGCCAGGTAATCGTTCACCGTTACCACATGCACTCCTTCACCAGCCAGTGCATTCAGGTAAGAAGGAAGGGTTGATACCAGTGTTTTACCCTCACCGGTAGCCATTTCTGAAATTTTCCCGGAATGTAATACCGCACCACCAATCAGCTGCACATCGTAATGCACCATATTCCAGGTAACCGTACCGCCGGCAGCTGTCCAGGTATTTTTAAATATTGATTTATCGCCGTCAATAGTGATGTAATCCTTTTTTACACTCAGGTCACGGTCCATTTGCGTGGCCGTGGATATCATTTCTGTATTTTCTTTGAAACGGCGGGCTGTTTCTTTTACTACCGCGAAAGCCTCCGGCATGATCTCGTTCAGTGCCTCTTCAATTTTTTTATCACGGTCTTTCTTCAGCTTATCCACTTCCTGGTAAATAGCATCTTTGCCGGTAAGGTCATTAAAGGGCAGGTCATCGGCCTCTTTATTCTTATTGGCAATGATTGTATCTATTTCTTCCAGGTGTTTTTTGATGCGCTGACGGAATTCCTGTGTTTTATTACGCAGTTCATCATTGGATAATGAAGCATAGCGGGTAAAAAACTGGTTCACTTTCTCAACAACGGGGGCAATCTTTTTTACATCTTTCTCTGATTTACTGCCTCCGATTAATTTCTGGATAAAACCTAACATAATACGTGGTATTGGGTATGTCCGCTTTGCGGATTTTAATGGAATTTTAGTTTGTCAAAAAAGGTGCTACAAATAATTGTAAGCCAATTTGACAGGGAAGCAAAGATAATGTTTCGCCGGGAGTCAGGAATATAGGAAATCTGCCTTGTTACCGGCCTGATCCGGAGTTTTGTCTTTTGTTAACTTACCTTTCGCTTCCTGCGGGTATTAATAAAAAAGTAACTACATGAATAAAGTATTTTCAGCCGTTATAGTGTTCTTGTCAATCTTAATCATCACTTCCTGCACCAGCAATGAAATTGGCAGCAGCAAAGATGTGAACCCGGAAACGATCTGGTTTGATTACAGGATATGGGGCCAGGAAGGTACGGATGAGGTGACTGTGAAGCTGCAATATCGTTTTGCCGGGGAAACAGGTACAACACTGGTGTTGACTGAACCCAGTAAAGTGGAATTGGATGGCAGAATCGTTCCTGTGGATAGCTCCAAATATGCCGGGGCTTATTATGAAGTGCAGGAACCAGTAGATTCTTTCAAGGGAAAGCATACCATTATTTTTACGGATATCAATAAAAAGCAATACAAAGAAGAGTTTCACTTTCATCCTATGGCTCTCCGGACAAGTATAGCTTCGTCGGTCACAAGGGCAGACCTTGTTTTCGAACTGGACGGATTAGAACCTGTAGACTATGTGAGAATACTCCTGTCAGATACTTCCTCTAAAAGTGATGGGATCAACCGGGTGGATACAGTGAAAAATGGCAGGCTCTTTATTTCCAAAAACCAGCTCGGGAGTCTCACAAACGGACCCATCACCCTTGAGTTGATAAAAGAACATGAAAAAACTGTCAAAAATGGCACGGCTGAGGGTGGTAAAATTGCTGTTTCATATGGCTTACAACGGGAATTCAGCCTGAAGGATTAGTCACAAAAGCGGAACAAGGCCCCTACCCGGGAACGCCGGCCCCTTACTCACCAATTTTCAACAGGGATATGGAATTTCAGCACCCAGCCCATACCTTTGCGGCCTGAAAAGCAGACCCGTATCTGCAACCCAAATCGCAAATCTGAAACAGTATGGCAGGTCAATTAAAAGAGGTTCGTAACCGTATCAAATCCGTTCAAAGCACCCAGCAGATCACCAAAGCAATGAAGATGGTGAGTGCTGCCAAACTTCGCCGTGCACAAGACGCAATCATACAGATGCGTCCATATGCAAAAAAACTGCAGGAAATGCTGAGCAATATTGTCAGCAACAGCGAGGGTGAAACCGGTATGGCATTAGCGGCAGAAAGACCGGTAGAAAAAGTATTGCTGATCGTTATTACCAGTGACCGTGGGCTGGCCGGTGCTTTCAATACCAATCTTATTAAACTGGCCAAAGCAACGATTGCCGAGAGATATGCGGAGCAGCACAAAAAGGGCAATGTGACCATCTGGAACATCGGTAAAAAGGGATATGAGCATTTTAGCAAGAATGGATACAAAACAGATGCTTCCTATAAAGATATTTTCCTGAGCCTGACTTTTGCTAACGTACAGCTGGCTTCCCAGGCCGCTATGAAA
>JAEUVP010000338.1 GCA_016786805.1 Chitinophagaceae bacterium
CCTGACACTATTGGTGCATCCTATTATGTACGCCTATCTCACCAAAGGCTGGCCCTGGTCAACCAGAATGGCGAAATGGAATAAGAAATTTGGCCAGAAAACAAAACTGATACAGGATACCAATTGCCACCTGACGGAATACAAATTCTTTGATCAGCACGGCGAAGAAATCAAATTATAAAAAAATCCCTCGTTTAAAACGAGGGATTTTTTATACTATAGTTATAGTTTTTTCTGGGTTGATCAATAACCAGGATTCTGGATCAGACCGGCTGCATCAACTTCACGTTGAGGAATCGGGAATACTAATTCGTTAGCATTGTATGCAAATCCGTCTACGCTGAGTTTCAATCTTTTTACATCAGCAATGGCATGTCCTTCATGCGCCAGTTCCAGCTTTCTTTCTAAAAGAATATCTGCCAGCGTTACCGCAACTGCCGCAGTCAGTCCTGCTCTTTGGTGTGTACGATTGTAATCAGTTAATGGTGTCGCCCCAACAGCAGTACCGGCCCTGAAGTTTGCTTCGGCACGGGTAAGATACATTTCAGCTAAACGAATAATTGGCAGAACCTTGTATTGCTGTTGCCATTTACCACTGCGCACATCACCGGCACCAGTATAAAACAGGGCCCGCCTTGCATCCGAAGGATCATATAGTGCGAGATGACTGGGTTGTATTGATACATCACCATCACGGCCGCCATATGTTGGTATTGACCAGTACAGGTGCATGTTATTATCACCATCCTGAGCACTTACCTGTGTCGCAAAAAGATATTCAGCGGAGTTGACCGAATTATTAAATGCACCCGAGAAAGTAGTTGCTAAACTTCTGCCATTAGAAGTTGCTTCTGTAATCGCCCTGTTAGCTGCGTCCCTGGCTCCCGGGTAATTTTCCATTTGTAAATGCACTCTCGACAACATTGCCGCCGCAGCTGCTTTTGTAGCAAACACCATTCTTGTAGTTGCATTTGATCCCGGATTTACAGAAGGCAACAAGCTCTCGGCTTCATTAAAATCCGCCAATATTTGTGCAAATGTTTGTTCGACTGTACTTCTTGGAACTTTTGATGACTCATCAATGCCCCTTGTGGGAGTTAATATCAGGGGAACACCAAGATTTGTGGTTACACTACCGGCGCTGTAGGGTTTCGCATATAACTTGACCAGTTCAAAATACATACAAGCTCTTATAAATAACGCTTCCCCTTTTACCCTGTTCTGGTCAGCTGTGGTAACGATATTAATAGCACTGAGTACATTATTTGCCCTGTTAATAGCATCATATGCACCTAACCAGGTATCTCTAACAAAGCTGTTAGTGGTGATGATTGATTTTTGCCAGATCTCATCAGGCTGGTTAAATGTCCCTTCCCATCTTATTTCGTCATTAGCGGCTAACAGTTCTGAGAAAAGCAGCACATTTCCGCCATATAAATTACCATCAGAAATTCCATCATAAGCGCCGTTCAGCACTTTTTTAACGTTAGCATCTGAGGTAAGGGCAATTTCCTCGGCTACACTTTGGTAGGGGAATAACTCTATCTTTTTATCGCAGGATGCGACAGAAAGAGAAAGTATTGATAAAATAATTATGTTACGTTTCATATTATTCATTTTTAAAGATTAAAACCCGAGGTTAATGCCAAAGGTTAATGACTTGATCTGGGGAGCAGCATAGAAGTCGCTACCCTGGTTTCGGTTACCTGCACGGTAATCCGTATTAACTTCAGGATCCCATCCGGTATAATCAGTGAATGTAGCCAGGTTAACTCCCGTTGCATAAATTCTGGCTGAACGGATTTTTAATTTGCTAAGAATTGATGAAGGGATATTGTATGCCAGTGTTACGTTTTTCAAACGAACGTATCCTCCATTTTCTACATAACGGCTTGATGCATTGATACCATTTCCGTAACCCAGCCTGAGTTGAGGTACCTGGGTAATATCGCCGGGGTTCTGCCACCTGTCTAACTGATCGGCTGTCTGGTTATCAAACCAGTCAAAACTGGCTGACATGAAACCTCCACCGCCATTTTGTATCTGGTTACCAAACACACCCTGGAACAGTACAGATAGTTCAATTCCTTTATAATTAAAAGTATTTGTTAAACCACCAATCCAATCCGGGTTTGGATTCCCTACTATAAACGATGCTGCATCATTATAATCATTAGTAGTTGTTTTTCCATCAGCAAGATAATACAATGCATCCCCGTTAGCAGGATCTGCACCTGCAAACTTAGGACCATAGAACACCCCAATAGCCTCTCCAACTAAAAGTGAATTCAGGTATCGGCCATCATTACCCGGAATTATGGTTTGATCACCATCAAGCTTGGTGATCTTATTAGCATTCTTTGCTAAATTAAAGCTTGATGTCCAGGTAAAGCCCCTGCTTTTAATATTAGTTGAATTCAATACAAATTCAATCCCTTTATTCTGCATCGAACCAATGTTAACCAACTGAGTTGTAAAACCGGAAGTACCCGGTACAGGAACGCTGTAGAGGAGATCTTCGGTATTTCTTACATAGTAATCAATTTCACCACTAATGCGGTTACCCCACAAACCGAAGTCTAAACCGATATCAAGTTGCTTATTTTTTTCCCAGGCAAGATCAGGATTGGGTAATTGAGTGGGCACAAGGCCTGATTGATTATTGTACTTACCTGCGCCAAATAAGCCTAATTGGCTAAAATTACCAATTTGGTCATTTCCGTTTATACCGTAACTACCCCTGATCTTCAGGAAGCTGATAAGTTTTGAAGAAGAAAGAAAACTCTCTTCGCTTAATATCCATCCCGCAGAAACGGCCGGGAATATACCATATCGGTTATTCTTACCAAATTTTGAAGATCCATCTGCACGAACACTTGCAGAGAACAAATATTTATTATTGAACTTATAGTTTGCTCTTCCAAAATAAGATACGATAGCAGACTCTGTTTTCGTTGTTGTTCCTCCAGTTATACGACCTGCACTGGCCAATGTTTGCAAATCTTCAACCGGGAAGTCCTCTCCATATACACTTGAGAAATCCTGGGTGAACTTCTGGTAAGACATGCCAAGGGTTGCATCAATATCATGTTTCTCCGCAAGTGTTTTGGTATAGGTAAAATAGTTATTGGTATTGTAGGTAAAATTCCTGAACCAATCAGATTGACCATAGCCATTTGTTGAAAGACCAGTCAATGTTCTGAACCCTCTGAAAAGTACATCGTTCTGAGACTGAATATCAGCACCGAACTCCGTCCTGAATGCAAGGTCTTTTGTAAACTTGTAAGCCAGAAACACATTACCTATGTTTCTAAACGTAGTTGACTTGTATGTTGAATTTTCAGTTTCAATCAAACCATTGTAATAGGTAGTAGTGGGTGTATTATACAATACGCCATTCAGATCACGAACAGGAGTAATGGGTGCTAATGCCACTAACTGCATAGGAGTCTGGAAAGCATTATCCAAGTTGTTCCTATTACCAACTGTACGGGACACACCAAGATTGAGTCCAATCTTTACTTTATTACTTGCATCATGTTCTAAATTAAACCGGGATGAGATCCGCTGAAAATTATTCAGGATCAAAATACCATCCACATCATTGAACCCGCCACTAATATAAAAACGGGTTTTATCATTACCACCTGATGCAGTAATGTCAACCATTTTAGTAGTTGCTTTATCATTGAAGGCTAGTTTTTGCCAGTCGGTATTCGTTTCCAGGTTCCTCCAATTTGAATAGCCTGAATAACGGGTAAGCCTGTTCTCCGCAAACTGAAGCCATGAACCCGGATATTGCGCCGGATCTAATGGATCAACCCCTTCAATAATATCACTGTTGATTGCAGCTTCTCTTAAAAGGTCTACATACTGACGTGCATCCAGGAATTTCCTGTAGCCTGTCGGCTTATTAGTTCCGTATTGGAAATTCACACCCAGATTAGTTTTCCCTGCACGACCTTTTTTGGTTGTAATAATAACAACTCCGCCCGCTGCCCGGGAGCCATAAATAGAAGCAGCAGATGCATCTTTCAATATGTCGAATGTTTCTATATCATTGAAATTAATATCTGCCAAAGCATTTCCGGAAAGACCATCGGTATTGATCGGAATTCCATCAACAACATATAAGGGATCATTACCTGCAGTTAGTGAACCTCCACCCCTTATCCTTACCTTTACCCCTTCTCCCACCTTACCATTGTTTGCTTCTACAAAAACACCTGCCGCTCTTCCCTGGATAGCCTGGGTAAAATTTGTTACGGGGGTATTCGCAACTTCAGCACCTTTAATCCTGGCTATGTTACCAGTTAAGTCTTTTTTGATTTTTCCTCCATAGCCCACCACCACTACCTCATCAAGGCTTTGTGTGGCTCCTGCTTTTAGTGAAACTTCCACTGTAGATCCAGTGATAGTTATTTCCTGGGATTCAAAACCCAGGGCAGAAATAATGAGAGTCTTACTTTTTTCAGGAACTGAAAGAGAGAAGGTTCCATCTGAACCCGAAGTAGTTCCGCTTCTTGATCCTTTTACAGTTACGGAAACGCCGGGTATCGGGGACCCGTCTTTACCATCTGTAATTTTTCCAATTACTGTTTTGTTTTGAGCCCATATCATCTGAACGGATAATAGGAATACCGTCAGCATCAGGCCTGCTGTTTTTCTCATGTGCATGTAATTTTAGTGCGTTGCTAAAATATTAATAAAATGTTAAGACAAAAAAAGCCGTGCA
>JAEUVP010000348.1 GCA_016786805.1 Chitinophagaceae bacterium
TAAACTCATCGCAGCCATGTGGCAGTTCCGTCGTACACCCTGGGATTTAAAGAGTGGTGGCAAGGGAAGTGGTTTATTCATTACGGTTGATGGCGGCAAGAACTGGAAACCGTTGACCAAAGAAGATGGTATGCCCGATGGAATGCTGGGTAGAATTGGCGTAGCCTTCAGCCGGAGCATGCCATCAAGAGTATATGCAAAAGTAGAAGCCACTAAAAATGGCTTATATAAAAGTGATGATGGCGGTTTTAAATGGACTCTGGTAAATAGCGATCCGGCACAAATAACAGACCGCCCTTTTTACTACCAGGAAATTTATGTGGACCCGCAAAATGAGAACAGGATCTATGACGTGCACTCCACTATTACATTCAGTGAAGATGGCGGTAAATCATTCAATACAATGATCCCGTATTCTGGCATTCATCCTGATCACCATGCCTGGTGGATCAATCCCAATGATCCTAATCATATCATCGAAGGAAATGATGGTGGTATTGGTATTTCAAGAGATCGTGGTAAGAACTGGGTCTTTGATGAAAAATTACCGGCCGGGCAATTCTATCATATCAATGTTGACAATGAAATCCCCTACAATATCATGGGTGGTATGCAGGATAATGGCAGCTGGCACGGCCCTGCGTATACCTGGACCAATGGCGGCATCAGGAACTATTACTGGAATAATGTTGGCGGCGGTGATGGCTTTGATGTAATGCCTGATCCCGAAGATGCCAGCTGGGTATATAGCATGAGCCAGGGCGGAAGTGTGGGCAGAAGAAACTGGAAAACCGGTGAAAGCTGGTTTATCAAACCTCCGGCATTAACAGCAGATACCAAACTGCGTTTCAACTGGAACTCCGCCATCGCACAAGACCCGTTTGATAAGAGAACCATTTATTTCGGCAGCCAGTTTATGCATAAGAGTACTGACAAAGGTGTGAGCTGGCAAACTGCTTCGCCTGATCTTACCACAAATGATTCAGTGAAAATTGCGGCCTATCAAAATACCGGTGGGTTAACATTGGATATCACCGGCGCAGAAACACATTGTACCATTCTTACCATTGAGCCTTCTAAAAAGGAACAGGGCACAATCTGGGTTGGCACGGATGACGGCAATGTTCAACTGACAAGAGATGGCGGAAAAACATGGACCAGCTTCCGCGGAAAAATTCCCGGCTTACCTATTGGTTGCTGGATTCCCCAGGTAAGAGCTTCTGTTCATAATGCCGGCGAGGCTTTAGTGGTGGCGAACGATTATCGCCGCGGTGATATGAAACCTTATATCTTCCGTACTACTGACTATGGAAAGACATGGACTAGACTGGTTGATGAGAATAAAGTAAAAGGATATGCATTGTGTGTGTTGCAGGATCCAACAGAACCTAATCTCATTTTTGCAGGTACAGAAAACGGGCTTTGGATCAGTTTTGATAATGGTGTCTCTTTTGAACAATTTAAAAATGGTTATCCTTCTGTCTCCACGTATGATTTTGCCATACAGGAAAGAGAAGCCGACCTGGTGATCGCCACTTTTGGCCGTGCACTCTGGATACTGGATGATATTCGCCCCTTCAGAAAAGCAGCTGCGAATAAAGGAATGAAATTCGCAAATCCCATAACAGCATTTGCCGCTCCGGAAGCATACCAGTCGCAATACAAAGCAGCTACCGGTTATGAATGGAGTACGTATGGTTTGTATGATGGCGAGAACAGGAGAAGAGGTGCTGCCGTTTCTTTCTTTATTAATAAACCAAAAACAGCTGCCGCCGATTCAGCTGGCAAACAACCTGTGCAAAATGCTCCTTCACAACAACCCGTTGCGGCTGCTCCCCTTGGAGGCGGTGGTGGTCGTGGGGGTGGCGGAAGAAATGAATTTGGCGGAGCAGGTGGCGGTGGCCGCAGAGGTGGTGATAGTGTAATGGTTCGAATTTATGATGCAGGTAATAAACTCATCCGCACTTTACGCTGGAATGCTGATACCGGCTTTAATCGTATGTATTGGGGAATGGAAGAAAAGGGTTTCCGCCAGCCCGGTTCCCCAAAACCACAACCCGGTGCACCTGAGCCCGGCGGTTTCCAGGTATTACCCGGCACGTACAAATTATTACTCACTTATGCCAGGACAACTGATTCAACTTATATAACCATAAAAGATGATCCGAGGCTGGGCAACCGGAATGACATTAAACTGGCACAACGCAGCATGTATGACCGCCTGAAAAAGAGTGCTGATAAGCTTACTGCAGGTATGGATCAACT
>JAEUVP010000401.1 GCA_016786805.1 Chitinophagaceae bacterium
CTACTGGAAGTTCTTTGATGGCGAAACCAAACAATTGTTGAAATACGATGTATTCGGCCAGAAGAAAAAAGCAGAAGAAAAATTCAATGCCTGGGCCAAAGGAAAACCAGAGTATGAAAGCATTTTTGCTGATTGGGGCAAGGCGTATGAAGCATGGACCCCTTTTGCCAAACACCGCCAGTATATTATTGAAGGCATCTTCGGTTCGCCACTGATCGGTTTTGCTTCTTCCCTGATACAATTAGAAACAGCATTGGTTAAAACCGGCTCCACACAAGCCGATATTAAAAAAGCGGCTGAAGCGGCCAACCAGCAACGTAAAAATTTCCTGGCTGCTGAAAATAAATTATCAGACGAACATATACTTGCTGCGGTAACCCGTATGTTCTATGAAGACGTGGACAAAGAGCAGCATCCTGTTGGTTTTTATGGCAACCTGAAAAATACCTATGGCCCACTGAATGATGAGGCAACTTATAAAAAATATGCAGCCGATATATTCAGCAAGACCATCATTTTTGATGATGCCCGCTGGAATGCTTTTATTGCTAATCCTGATGCCAACACTTTACAGTCAGATCCTGCTTTTGGTTATGCCAGCAGTTTCTATACCAATTACAGTTCCAAATACCTGCCCAAGTTCCAGCAGTTCACGGCAAAGAATGCCGAGTTCGGAAGGATCTACCTGAAAGGCATTATGGAAATGGATCCGGTAAAAGCGAAGATGATGTATCCTGATGCTACGTTTACCATGCGGGTCAGTTATGGTAATGTAAAATCTTACCGCCCGAGAGATGCTGTGTTCTATGATTATGTGACCACTTCCAAAGGTTTGCTGGAAAAATACAAAGCCGGTGATTATGAATTCGATCTTCCTGCAAACCAGATCGAACTGCTGAAGAAAAAAGATTTCGGCCAGTATATGGACCCGACCCGTAAAGACCTGGTGATCGGTTTCATCACTACCAATGATATCACGGGTGGTAATTCCGGTTCTCCTGTTATCAATAACAAAGGCGAACTGATCGGCCTGGCTTTCGATGGCAACTACGAAGCCCTGAGCCATAAACTGGCTTTTGACAAAGACCTGAACCGTACCATCTGCGTGGATATCCGCTATGTACTCTGGTGTATTGATAAACTCGGTGGCGGCAGTAATATCATCAAAGAATTAAAACTGATGAAATAAGTTTTATATAAAAACTTACAAAGCGATGGTAAATTACACCATCGCTTTTTATTTTAGGGTATCTGTTGTTGCCCTATTGCTTGTGTCAAATAAAAAGATAAATTCGTTTTATAAACCATCCCCTTGAACTGCTGCAGGCAACTTATTTTTCTTTTCATCACTCTTTTTACCGGGTCAGCATTGTTGGCACAAACTCCGCTGTTCAGTTTTGCCACTGATGTTAGTTTCCAACGGAATTTTAAAAAAGGACAGCAGTACTGGGCCGTCGGGCAAACCATACAGGGGCAACTCAATTTTACACCTAAAGATGGGCTCTATTTCTGGGCCTCCTATTATTCAGACGGGCAGTTCAGTGACCGGCTCATTGCTACTGCAAAACTGCCGGCTACGGTTCCGCAACAGATCGGCTACATTAACAATGTCCAGATGCGTTTCAAGCAACTATCCACCGGCTGGAAAAAATACCTGAAAGGTAATTGCAGCACGGAAGAAGGATTTAATATTTACGGCTATGCCGGTTTCGGGCTGGTGCTGGGCAGGGTCATCAATTCACATTCAGCAACTATTGATACGACTGTATACTATGTTCCCGTCAGAAATGGCAAAGCGAATTTCAAAAGATTGACGCTTGATCTCGGGCTGGGCTGGGAAGTGCCGATGGGCGGCGGTATCTATATCTATGCTGAAGGCAGAACCTGGATACCCGCCAGCAGTTATCCCAGCAAGTATCTTTTTGTCAATAAGAATGCCCCGATGATGGGGATGTTCAATGCCGGGCTGCGGATACTGTTTGATTAAGATTGAAATTTGTCCCGGCTTCCCTTCCTCTTTTGTTTATGCTTATTTTTGATGGCTATGAGTAACAAGCTTTCCATCCGCCAGGTTGAGTTGTATAAACTATCCATCCCCTTAATTGAACCTTTTATTACTTCACTCGGAAGAGATGACAGTGCAGAAAATGTATTGGTAAAGATCGTCACGAAGGAAGGCATTATTGGTTTTGGTGAATGCAGCCCTTATATGCCCATCAATGGTGAAAGTGTGGACACCTGTTTCATCGTGGGACAATATTTTGCACAAGCACTGAAAGGAAAGGACCCATTGGATATTGAAGCCTGTATCCAGCTGATGGACTCCATCATCTATGCCAACGGCAGTATCAAGAGTGCTTTTGATATGGCCTTGTATGATATTGCGGCGCAACATGCTGCCATGCCCCTTTATCAATTCATTGGCGGTGCCAATGATAAAGTGATCGTAACCGATTATACGGTGAGTGTGGGTGATATTGATAAGATGGTGGCCGATGCACTGAAGATACAGGCACAGGGTTACCCGGCTATCAAAGTAAAACTGGGCAAGAACGGGAAGACCGACGTGGAAAGAATGAGAGCTATCCGTGCAGCCGTTGGACCGGAGATACCGTTGCGTATTGATGCCAACCAGGGCTGGACGGTGGAAGAAGCCATTGTCACCCTACAAGCCTTAGCTCCCTTTGATATACAGCACTGCGAAGAACCGATACCCCGCTGGGATTTTATGCGCCTGCCCGAAGTAAAGCAAGCAAGCCCCATTGCGATTATGGCCGATGAATGTTGCGGTGATGACCATGATGCCGCCCGGTTGATTGCCATTGATGCCTGTGATTATTTTAATATCAAGCTGGGCAAATCAGGTGGTATTTATAAAGGATTAAAAATGGTGCGGATGGCGGAAGCAGCCGGTTTGCATTTACAAATAGGCGCCATGATCGAATCCCGGCTGGCGATGACCGCTTTTGCGCATTTTGCTTTATGCAGCCCCGCTATTGTGCACTTTGATTTTGACACGGCCCTGATGCTGCGGGAAGACCCGGTGACCGGCGGTATTGTATATGAAAAGAATGGCGTTGTGAAAGTACCGGATACAAATGGATTGGGAGCAACGATTGAAGAAAAATGGTTGAGCAGGCTGGAGAAAGTAGTGGTATAAATGACTGGTAGGCAGTTGGATTGTCTCAACTCATTTCTAAGTGTAAAATCTTGCATAAACTGATCTAAGCGAATGAAAATCAAGGTGACAATTTTTTGAAGTTCCTGCTGGAAACAGTTCGTATATTCGACAATACACTCGTTGTATGTCACCCTAAACAGCATCCTGCTTAAATTCAAGCTAACATGACTTTGCCGCCCGACCCCAACGCTATTTTTGGTACCTTGCAAGGCACACAACCCACACAGCTAACTAATATTTCCTCTACACCAGACCTGCGATCACCATATTTACGGAGACTTAAAAAGTGGGCAACTAAGAAAATGAAATTGTGTTTATTGACAGCGTCATAGGCCAATCAACTCGGTAATGAATTCGAATATTAAAGATTTAAATTACTATTATTTACTCAAAATGTATTTAATAGGGATTATATTTCTAGTTATAGTTGTGTTTAGTTTTCCTTCTTGATATGAGTTTCTCAACTTCTACAGCAAAAAATACAAGTGAAGCACAAGCGCCTACAAGAATAAATTCATAAAAGGTAAGAGCTTCTGTTTCAAATATGGGTTGAAAGAAGGGAACAAAAGTTATGACTGCCTGCAATGCAATGCTTATCAGGATACCTACAATCATCAACTTGTTTGAAAATAAACCTACCTGAAAGAATGAATCTTTTCCAGACCGGATTGCCAGGACGTGTCCAAACTGTGCTAAGCAAAGAAAGTTAAACACCATTGTCTGCCAGTGAAGATCATTCCGTATCGACCATGCCTGCAGGCATAATGCAATTCCTGCCATTAACATTCCAACCCAAAGCATGTGCAAGCCACGACCATCTGCAAATATGCCTTGTTGTGGCGGACGTGGCGGACGGGTCATAATGTCTTTTTCTGCTTTTTCAAAAGATAAAGCAATTGCCGGCACGCCATCGGAAACAAGATTGATCCATAAAATATGGATCGGGAGTAATGCAACGGGTAAGCCAATCAACGGCCCTAATAACAATACGAGTATTTCACTGGAATTAGTTGTCATCAGGAATTTAATGAACTTTAAAATATTATCGTATATCCTTCTGCCTTCTTTTACTGCGTTTACGATCGTTGAAAAATTATCGTCTAGAAGTATCATGTGAGATGCTTCTTTTGAGACATCGGTTCCGGTAACCCCCATTGCTATACCAATATTTGCCTTTTTGAGGGAAGGGGCATCGTTTACACCATCGCCTGTCATGGCAACAAAATGGCCTTTTTGCTGAAGCATTTTAACTATTTGCAGCTTCTGCTCAGGTGATACACGGGCATACACTTTTATTTTTTCGACTTTTGATTCAAATTCCAAATCACTAAAGTCTGCAAGCTGCTGACCGGTAACAATCACATCCTCTGAATTGCTTACTATTCCAATTCGTTCAGCAATGGTTTTAGCAGTCAGAGGGTGGTCACCTGTAATCATCACAGGAATGATTCCTGCAGACTTGCATTGCTTTACTGCATCACAAACTTCTTCCCGGGGCGGGTCTATGATTCCGGCTAATCCCAAAAATTGTAACCCAGTTTCATGTTCTTTACTGTTAGGGTTCTTTGGAATAGCATCCCAATAACGATAAGCAAATCCAAGCACTCGGTGACCATTGGCTGCCATTTGGTCTATTTGTTGAAGAACAGGTATTTTATCTAGGTCTTTGCACCGTTCCAAAATAACATCCGGCGCCCCCTTAGTGAAAGAAATGATCCGTTCATTGTATGTATGAAATGTGGTCATCAACTTTCTGCCGGAATCAAATGCTATTTCCGCAACTCTTGGCAGTGTGCCGGTGGAGGTATTGTGTTCTCTTGCCACTTCCATCAATGCTACTTCTGTGCTGTCGCCTTTCAGGGTTCTATTTTCATCTTCAACAACATCGTTATTCAAAGCAAAGGCGTGAAGCAGCAAATCCGTTTCATGATCATGCTGCAAAGATTGTTTCAGCTTGCTACGGGAGTACAATATATTACCTGCAAAAATTTCTTCTACATACATTTTATTTTTGGTTAGCGTACCTGTTTTATCCGTGCAGATATAAGTAACCGAACCAAGCGTTTCAACTGCTGGTAATTTTCTTATCAGCGTATTATGGCGGATAAGCCTTTTGGCAGCAAGAGCAAGTGAAATTGTTATAACGGCAGGTAATGCTTCCGGAATAGCTGCCACTGCAAGCGAAATACTGGTAAGTACCATTTTCATTGGATCTTCCCCACGAAGCCATCCTGCTACAAAAAACACGACACAGATAAAACCTACAATAATGGAAAGCTTTTTTCCAAATGAGGCAAGGCGCTGCTGAAGCGGCGTGAGTGTTTCTTTTTCCTGTAACAGTTTTGCAATCCTTCCCAATTCGGTTTGCATACCAGTTGCCACCACAATACCACTTCCACGGCCATAAGTCACATGCGTTCCTTTAAATGCGATATTTTTTTTATCACCCGGTGACAGGTTTTCTGTTTCAAGTACATTACTTACTTTTTCTACGGCAACCGATTCTCCGGTAAGCGCCGCTTCCTCTACTTTTAAGTTGACAGATTCAGCAATTCGCAGATCAGCGGGTATCGAGGCCCCTGCTTCTAACAAAACCAGGTCTCCTGGTACTAATAAAGAGGCAGGCAACCATGTTATCTTTCCATCCCGCAGCAACTTTGCCTGGGTTGCCGCCATATGCTTTAATGCCTGCATGGCCTTCTCTGCACGAAACTCCTGAATAAAGCCGACAACAGCATTCAGGATAACAATAACTAAGATCACAATTGTATCTTTCAGATCACCTACGATTCCTGATACAATAGCTGCAGCAAGCAATATCAATATCATCACGTCTTTGAATTGCGCCAGCAGGATTCCTGCGGCAGTTTTTTTCGTTCCTTCTTCTAACACGTTTGGACCTACCTGCTTTAATCTTTCTTTTGAAGTGGCAGAGGTTAGGCCGCCAGGCGATGATTTTGTTGCCTGATAAACCTCGTCAATAGTTAAATTATGCCAGTTCATGTTTTTTGGTTTTTGCAGTCGTCTTTGTTTTGGTAAATACAAGCAGAGGCGCTTTTAATGCAAACGATAGTTCCTGGGCTTTACTTGAGGCAAAAATTCTCTGCATCAGATTTCTATCCTGGTTGGTGAACATGACTACAACTGAAGGTTTTTTCTTCTCAATTATTTTTTGCAGGTTTTCTGTAAGACTGACTGTGGCACTGCTGTGTTCAACATGTACATTCAGTCCGAATTGATAATCATCAGTAAGCTTCCTGATAGTTTGTGCATCGAAGGTTATTTCACCAGGCCATGCAAAATGAACAATGTCAACATTAGCCTGAAACGATGCTGCAAATGGAAGTACTTTATCAAGTTCATCTTTATAATTCCTGAAATCAGTAGCATATAAAATACTGCGAACAGGTTTTGGTCTGTAATTTTTTGGTATTGCCAGAACCGGGATCGAAGACTTTGAAATCAATTCCGAAGTGTTAGTGCCGAATAGTTTCCTAACACCCCCTGCACCATTTGTGCTTATACAAATGCAGCCGAACGTTTTTTCCTTTTTGCAGTATTCCAGAATGGCTTTAGCCGGATCATATCCCTGTATAACCACTGCTGAATATAAGCCAGGTGTTATGTTCATGCTTTTGTAAAGACCATCAATAAATTTTCTAAAGCGGGTACGGCAGGCTTCCAGTTCTCCTGCTCTATATCTGGCAGCGGTGCTTTCAGACCATCGTGTCATTATCAGAACATTTAGTACATGAATAAACACCAATTCTGCATTTTGCCGGGTTGCCCAGTGGACAGCAAAGCGTATTGCTCTTTTAGAATTCGGTGAAAAATCAGCAGGAACAAAAATCTTTTTCATAATACCAGCTTTTGTGGTTAATCAAAATCGAAGAGATTACTTAAAAATCCACCACGTTTTTTCCGGTTTTAGTTATTTTTATCATTGTGGCGATTGTTATAAAAAATGTCGTCATCGTCGTACTCATTCTCCTTACTATTGTTGTTATAATGCTTGGACACAGAGGATTCGTTTTTTCAATTATCTTATCCAATTCACCTTTATCCACCCATATGCCACGGCATTTTGGTTAATAATCAATTTCAATCCCCAGCCGTTCGGTGATGATGAGGATTTCCTCACAATGCGGACACTTCATTTTGCTACTATTTTAGGTTATACAATCGTACTGCTAATATTCCGGCCCGATCATTCACTTTTACAGCCGCCTTTTGTGCCCACTGATCAGGTACTTACTTTAGTACTCCGTTTTCCGTCTGGAAGTGTTCTTGTTTTATGTTTATGAATTTGCCTTTCCAAGGCCTCTATAGCTCGAATTGTTGCTTCTTCAAATGTTGCGCACCGGGCAGCAGCCAGTAAGTCATTTCCTGCGATAACCATCCTTATATCGCACTGCTTATTATCTCTTGTTCCGGCTTTCTCAATTTTTATCACAACTTCACAAGAGAGGGTTTTTTCATAAAGACGAAAGAGTTTTTCTGTCTTTTCCTGTATAAAATCCTTTAGTTCCTGTTTGGCGGTAAAGCCTTTTGATTGAATCTTGATTTTCATATATTCTTATTTACTCAATATTATTTTAGGATTACTGCACGAGCCTTTTGTTGACGAAATGTAACATTTCATTTATTCCATTTTATCAAAATATGTTTCATTCGACCGAATGATAACTGGATATTAAAGACCCGTCCTTTATTTTACTGAAACTGGGCTTTATCATTTATTCTTTTTCAAGTAATGTAAGACCGGACACCTCATTTTTTATGATATCATAGTAAACAGTATCTATATGTACTGCCGGTGCCGCATACATGATAAAATACATACCCGGTAACTCTTTTATCAGGGTAGATTCTATTTCGCTGAACAACAGACTTTTTGTAGCAAACTGAATGACATGGGCCCCGGAATGATTTTTTATGGTGGACTCATCCATGTAATAGGAATCCACGGCATTACTAACAATAACATTCAGTGTCCATTTGTTTTTTAAAGCTTTACTTACAACATTATTTATTTGCTCCTTATTGAATACTACCAGGTTTACTATAATCATTTCCAGACATGTTAATTCGGTTAAGAAACTATACAAAAGCGAGGCAGCATTTTACAGCCGCCTGAAATAGTTTTCAATTAGGAGTGTTTATGATCAAGGTATCATCATAAAATCTTACCTCCCCGGTTGTAATATCATGTGCGCCGCCAACAATGCCGATAGCACCGCTTTCAATCATCTCTTTTAATATAGGGCTGCGTTCCATAATGGCATGTACTGTTCTTTTTATATTGATAGATGCTACTTTTTCCACAAACTCGCTGTTGCCTGAGTTACGGTTTTCTGTTACTGTTTTTTCGTCATAAACCGCAGGCTGTATTTTAGAAAGTAAAGCAGTCAGGTTACCCATTTCCACATGATCGCAGGCACCTTTCACTGCGCCGCATTTTGTATGGCCCAGCACCACTATAATTTTTGCACCTGCTACTTTGCAGCCAAACTCCATGCTGCCTAAAATATCCTCGTTAATGATATTACCTGCAATTCGTACACTGAAAATATCTCCGAGGCCCTGGTCAAAAATCAACTCAGCTGATGTACGGGAATCAATGCAGCTTAATATAACCGCAAAGGGATGCTGTCCATCTGATGTTTCATTGGCCTGTTGCAGCAGGTTGCGATTTACTTTAAGGTTATCCATAAATCTTTTGTTTCCTTCTTTTAAAAGTCCGAGTGCCATTGTTGGAGTAATGGCAGCCTGCATTTCCTTAGTTAATGTTTTCATTTTTTTGTTTTTACTTTTTTTTAGAATTGATTATAAATAAGCCGGTTCAATGTATTTTATTTTCTGAACGGTGATGTTTTTGGTTTTGGCATTTATCTCGTAATTGTGTATTAATTCAAGCACATCATGAGCTACTGATTTTGATTTGGAAAAATCAATAATCACCTTTGAATTTGCAGGTATTGCGTCTAACGCCTTTATCACATTAGCTTTGTTGAAGAATGATACTTCCTCTGCTAAAACAAGATGATGAACCTCATTCCCTTCTTCCGTTGTTCTGATATCTTTCATGTAATGTGAATTACGGTAACTATGGCGCAATGTGTAAAAAATGCCGAAGAGTACACCGATGGTAATTCCTTTTAATAAATCGGTTGCCAATATGCCAACAACTGTAGCTACAAATGGTACAAACTGCTCCCAGCCCAATTTGTACATTTGTTTAAAGAGAGCAGGCTTGGCTAATTTATATCCAACTATAATCAAGATAGCAGCTAAACTGGCCAACGGAATCATATTCAGCAATCCGGCAATAGTAATTGCACTTATCAGGAGAAAGACACCATGCAGTATGGCTGACATTTTTGTTTTGCCGCCAAATGTAATATTGGCCGTACTTCGTACAATTACCTGTGTTATAGGTAAACCGCCGATTAAGCCTGAAAGCATGTTTCCCAATCCCTGTGCTTTCAATTCCCTGTTGGTGGGTGTTACTCTTTTATACGGGTCTAGTTTGTCGGTTGCCTCCACGCACAACAGCGTTTCCAGGCTTGCCACAATAGCTAACACGACTGCCACTTCCCAAACTTTAAAATTTTTTATTGCCGAGAAGTCGGGGAAAGTAAAGAAGGTAAAAAATTCAGTTAGGCTATTTGCAACCGGAAGCCTTACTACCTGGTCTGCAGCCAAACTGAAATTTAGAGTTCCCGACTGGTACAGGTAATTCATTACAATACCCAAAACAACGACTACAATCGGGCCTTGTATGATCTGAAAGATTTTATGCTTCTTGATCAGCACCTTATCCCAAAAAATCAATATGGCTAAAGCAATGGCTGAAATCAAAACAGCACCGGGTGTGAGGGAATGAAAGGCATTCAAGATGGAAGACAATGTTGTGCCACCATCAGCTTGAGCGTATGACAAATCTCCATCCGGATCCTTATCATAACCTACAGCATGGGGTATTTGTTTTAAAATAATCAGCAACCCGATACCTGTAAGCATTCCTTTAATTACGGATGAGGGAAAGAAGTAGGCAATAAAACCGGCTTTAGCAAAGCCCAGAACAAGCTGTAAAATTCCGGCCAGTACTACGGCTAATAAAAAGGCAGGCCATGAACCAATAGCTCCAATGGAGGTTAAAACTATTACGGCTAACCCTGCTGCAGGCCCGCTTACCCCAAGTGGTGATCCGCTGGCAATGCCTACTATAATACCACCGACTATGCCGGCAATAATACCTGCAAATAGTGGGGCACCGGAAGCGAGGGCAATACCGAGGCATAGTGGAACTGCCACAAAAAAAACAACGATACTCGCAGGCAGGTCGCTTTTCAGTTCCCTAAACAGGTTCTTTGCTTCCATAAACTATTAATTTAGGTTTTGTACAACTAAGATAGTATATTTATTTTAAATAATAGTATTACTATCTCATTTAATTGTAAATCTTTTACCTATTTTTACAAAATTGACAGCTTAACACGGTCTGTTTTATATTATGGCTTATAAATAAAAAGGGAATTATAATGGAAATACGGTTGCAGATAAAAATGAACGAAAAATTATTTCTGAGAAATCCGGAACACACTGAGCTGGGGAAAAAAATTATACTTCACAGTATTCAATTAATACATGTAAATGGATTTGAATCTTTCACGTTTAAAAAATTAGCCGAAGATATTGGCACCACCGAAGCGGGTATTTACCGATACTTTGAAAATAAGCACCGCTTACTGATATATATTACAGCCTGGTATTGGAGCTGGCTTGAATATAGGGTTGTTTTTACGACAACTAATATTAAGGACCCGGAAACGAAACTTAAAAAAGTAATTCAGTTACTGGCTACCACAGTAGAGGATGATATCAGAACCAGTTATGTAAATGAAACTATTCTCCACCAAATTATCATTGCTGAAGGCTCCAAAGCGTATTTAACTAAGCATGTAACAGAGGACAATAAAGACCAGTTGTTTAAACCCTACAAAGACCTTTGTGCAAAGATTGGTGATATTATCCTGGAGTATAACCCTAAATACAAATATCCAAAATCTCTTTCAAGCACTATTATTGAAATGGCACATTTCCAGAATTACTTTATGCACAACCTTCCTTCGCTTACCGACTTTGGAAAAAATAAAGATGAGGTAATGATTGTTTCCTTTCTGGAGAATTTGGTATTTAGTTGTTTAAAGAAATAATACCCGCCCGCCTGGTTAATAAGCTTTTGCCATTTGTCCGCGGCATTCAATCTTTGTCCATTCATTTTCTTATACTCCAAATAGAAATTGAACACCTGCTGGCTTTTGAAACATTTCGCCTATCTCGATTGATCTATATTATAAAGTGTTACTTAAGTTATTTGTTATATCATAGTGAATACTTCATGCCAAGGCCAACTTACCAAGTCAGGCACATTTACAAGGCACAATAAATCGAAACACAAAAGCCAACCTTGCAAAAGAGCCTGTCTTGTTCCTACGCTTCCGGGACACACTCCGCCACGGTGGACACAGACTAAAAATTTGAAGCACCAAGACGAAGGGCGAACATATAACAGGGAGTTTGCTACTATGCTGGCAGACGAATATATTCCCAGCTTCATATCTCTATCAGCCCATATCCAGCCGACGGAATCCTATCAGCTTTTGTTGTTATCTTCATCTTCAGTTTTTCAATCGGCTCCGGACTGGACATTATAAAATACCAGCACAGCAACAAGCCCTGTACGTTAGCAACCATTAACATCACATGATCATACCATGTATCAAATTCGATTAAGGACATCAATACTTATCTTGACAGTTTTTTCAACTTCTACCTTACTGGGACAGGATACAACATGCAGGAATCAAGAGTTAGGTAAAATTGAATTTAAAAAAAATAGTGCTAAATTGACAGCAACTGCAAAAGTGAAACTTGACAGCTTAATCACTGTCATTAATAGCCAACTAACGTGTGAAGTACTTGCGACCAGTTATTCTGCAGACTTGTGCGACAAATGCGGTGCATTAAACTGGGACAGACAGAATGCTGTCATAAGTTATTTAATAGAAACCGGTGTTACAGGAAAGAGACTCAGATCTTTCACACGGCTTGAAGGTACCGTTGATTTTGTAACCTTAACATTTACCTCATTTCCATTGACAGATCAAACTGCACCGCATCCGAATTTAAGGCGCAAAAACCCGAACGATTGAAAACGGCCGCTAACATGAACTGTGTAAAAACCAACTCATTTTAAGTGAAAGATAAGTTCAAAATATACCTCGATTATATTCCACTCCTTATTTTGCTGGGCTCTGCTTTATATTTGTTATGGATAATTGCCAGCTCAGATATAATGCTGGTATGGAAACATTATGTTGGCATTGCATTCCTCGTTCTCACCATCCTGCTCTTTTTTGTTCGTCATCTTTTTGGAGTCTTGTGTTTGGGGCTAACATTACTCATCGGGGTAACCGGCTTCCTTTCTTACAGCCCGGCCATCACAACCACCACGTTTTGGTTTGGTGACGGCGGAAACAATTCCATCACCTTATTAAAATTCCAGCCTGTATTTGTACTCTGGATCATTTTGTATTTTATTGTATCAGGACGGCATTTTACCGGCATCCTGTCTAAAGAATACTGGGTGGAAGTAAAAAATAAACAGCGGTAGTAAACATTCATCCTATTGGTCAACCACAATGGCAATAAATACACCC
>JAEUVP010000509.1 GCA_016786805.1 Chitinophagaceae bacterium
GGAAACCCGGCAAGGTCCAGTGAAGCAGCAGCTCCATTATTTCTTTTCGTAAGAGTGATACCGAGTACCTGGGACGCAATCACAGCATCCTGTCCGAAGGTTTCGTAAAAATCCCCGACACGAAACAATAATACCGCATCCGGGTACTTCTGCTTGATAGCCCGGTGCTGCATCATCATCGGTGTTTCTGAAATTGCTGTTTTGGCCATGGCTGGCAAAAATAAGGAACTGTTTATGTAACCATTCTTTTCTCTGCATCTGTTGAAAAATTATACGCCATGAAGCAATTATTCCTGCTGATGGGGATACTCAGCTGTACCCTGTTACAAGCACAAGACACCGCAAGGGCCGATGCCAGTATGTCTACGGCCACTATTTATTTTGGCTATGGAGCCGAACTGACCCACCAGTCAAAAGTGAAAGTGGGGAGTGACACCAAATTCATCGTTATTGATCAGCTAAGTACGGTTGCTGATATCAACAGTTTGCAGATTAGTGTTCCTGAGGATGTGGCCTTATTATCTCACCGCTATAGTGTCTTTTACCCGGTGCTCCCCCCGGTTGTAAAAACCCGGGAAATGGAGCGGCTGGAGGATAGCGTCATTTTGCTGCAAAAAGATATCAGCCGTATGGATAACCTGATCGTCATAGAGCAGGAAACGCTGACAAAAACAGGAACCCTTATCGAAACAACGATCAATTCGAACGGGGGCAAGACCGCTATTATGACCAGCGAAGAGTTGCTGAAACTGGTAGAGTATTACAATACGAAGATCGAGAAAGCAAAAACGAATATCTATAATCACCGTCAGTATATCGGTAATCAGAATGAAAAGATCACCGCTATCAGGAAAAGGATTGCAGCACTGAACATTCCGCCCGTTAACAAGCAAAAACCCTACGGGCAACTGACGTTGCAGGTAATGTGTAAAAGAGCCGCTGAAATACCTGTTTCACTTTCTTACTACACCAATAACGCAGGCTGGACACCTTTGTATGATATCCGGGTGAATTCAAAAACCAATAAAGTGAAACTGGTGTATAAAGCTTCCATCACACAAACCAGTGGTATCGATTGGAAGAAAACAAAACTGACATTGAGTACAGGTACACCCAATTTTGGTGTAACAGCCCCTGTATTGACTCCATGGTTCCTGCAACTATATGTACCTGAATTGTACAGTGCATTGCGGGGAAGGGCCGCAGGCGTAAATGTGAACAGGAATACGATCCAGTCATTTGAAGATGATGCAAAACTTACAGAAGTCGTGGTGGCGGATGGGTATGGACAAATGAGGCAGCAAAAAGCTGTAAAGGAAGTTGACCCCAGTACCCTGCAGCAATATACAACGCTGAATGAAGGGCAGTTGAATACCAATTTTGAAATCGATCTCCCTTACGACATTGAAGCCGATGGCAAACTGCACAGTGTTACCATTAAAGATGAAGAAGTGAATTGTATACTGAAAAATTATGCAGTGCCAAGAATGGATAAGGAAGCCTACCTGCTGGCCGAAGTGGCGGATTGGCAAAACCTTGACCTCTTGCCCGGTGATGCGAATATCATCATGGATGATACGTATATCGGTAAATCAGTTATCGATCCGAATACCACGGCTGATACGCTGAATCTTTCTTTAGGAAAAGACAAAAGGCTGGTGGTGAAACGTTCGGTAGTGAAAGAACTGAGCAGCCTGAAGACAAGCGGCGGTAATAGCAAGCAGACATTTACTTACGAGATCACCGTGAAGAATAATAAACTTACCGATGTGAATTTATTATTGAAAGACCAGCACCCGCTGAGTACTATCAAAGAGGTAGAAGTGAAACTGGAAGATGGTGGAGAGGCCATGGTGAACCCTGAAACCGGCGTACTAACCTGGAAAATTGAACTGAAACCGGGTGAAAGCAGGAAGGTCAGGTTTTCCTACAGTGTAAAATACCCGAAAGACAAAAAGATCGTGAATTTGAAATAGAGGCTGGTTGAAGGGTTGATAAGTTGACAGGTTGATAAGGGGATGTAGTTTTTCCCCTTGTTAACCTGTTAACTTTTTAACTAATCCCTACATTTGCGCCATGCGAAAACTGAGCATGGAGGAACTGGGCCGTAAATCGGTGGAAGAGTTCAGGCAATCTGAGAAGATCCCTATTATCATTGTACTGGAAAATATCCGCAGTGCCTATAATGTGGGCAGTGTGTTCCGCACCTCCGATGCTTTTCTTATTGAAGCCATTTATATTATCGGCTACTCGGCCAAACCTCCTCATAAAGAGATCAAAAAAACGGCCCTGGGTGCCGAAGAAACGGTGGAGTGGAAATATTTTAAAACCACGGCAGAGGCGGTGGAAGAATTAAGAGGGGAT
>JAEUVP010000517.1 GCA_016786805.1 Chitinophagaceae bacterium
TTTGAAATGTGTCGTAAGCTACGGCAGGACGAACGGACAAGCCATATACCTGTAATAATGCTTACTGCTAAAGCGGATATGCAAAGTAAACTGGAAGGATTGGAAAAGGGAGCGGATGTATACCTGGAAAAGCCTTTTCATAAAGAAGAACTGTTGCTGCGGATAAGAAAATTATTGGAACTCCGGAAGAGCTTACAGCAATATTACAGCAGGCAGATTGGTATAACAGGTAACAGCGGGGTTTCGGCAAAGCAAGAGGTTGAGCCGGTTACAGAAGAAAAAACGGAACATGCATTTGTAAAAAAAGTACGGGAAATCGTGGAGGCGAATTTTACCAATTATGAATTTTCGGTAGAGCAATTGTGCAAACAGGTTTTTATGAGCCACTCACAACTGCACCGGAAATTAGAAGCCATTACCGGCTGCTCACCCAATAAATTTATCCGTATAGTCCGATTAAATAAAGCAAAAGAATTATTAGTCAATCCGTCGTTAAGCATTGCAGCCATTGCATTGGATTGCGGTTATAACGACCCCGGGTATTTTGCAAGGATATTTAAGCAGGAGTATGGCATAACACCGCAGGAATGGCGGAATAGTAAATCAGGTTACTAATATACACCTGCTATAACTTTTGTCGGTTTACATATCCGTAGCAGATTACCGCTGAGTAGTTTCCTGTTATACTTCTTTTTTCATAGGCTGCCACTTTTTATACGTAGCACTTCGCCATAGCCATTCCACAGGTCCATAATTGAAATACTTAAGCCAGAGCGTACTCAGGATGATTTGGAGGATGAAGATGATGATCCCCAACAACGTATAATAAACCGGGCCGACCTTTCCCATATAACCCAGCCCCGCACCAAGGAAAACAAAATTGCCGATCACTGAGTGCATAATATAGTTGCTGAAGGCCATCTTACCCACCGGTGCCAGCACCATTAATATTTTTTTCCCGGCATGGGTTTGAAAGCTTACCATAAACAAACCCACATACGCAAGGGCCAGCGGTACTACACCAATGGCATAGAATATAGTCTGGTAAAGGCCTTTTATTCCCAGGTTCCAGTAATCGCCCATGTAATAGGTCATGTAACGGGCCAGGTAAAAATTGGCCGGTAAACCAAGCAGCAACCCGGCGCCAATGATTATATATACTGTCTTTTTATGCTGCCCGAAATTTTTATAAAAACCGGACCGCCCCAGCACATAACCGATCAGGAACATGCCCAGCACCTTCGGCACCCGGCTCACAAATAATAAATAGCCATACCGGTAAAAGAAACCGGAAATATTGCCTTTCAGTATCTCCCACCAACCGGCATTTTTTACCAGAGCGAAATAATCAGCCTCTGATTTTATTCCCAGTAATTGAGTATCCAGCCGTTGCCCGGTATTATAGAAAAAACTGGCCGGTTCATTCAGCCATTGCCAGTGTGATTTGGCAGCATATAACAGGATGGGGGAAAGTATCAGTACCGCTCCAGTTATTAATAATGTTTTATTGGTAAATCTTCGCAGGGGTAATAGGATAAAACCCAGCAACGCATAAAAGAAAACAATATCGCCGGACCAGATCAGTAAATGAACAGCACCCAGTAACAGCATAAAGAGCAGGCGCCTTACTACAACAGGGCTGGTATTACCGCCCTTTTCTTCTGCTCTTTTGAATTGCAGGGCAATACCCCAGCCAAACAGCAGGCTGAAGATGGAATAGAATTTTCCTTCAATGAACAGGTGGTGCAGGAAGCCCATTTTATGATCCAGCCCGGGCAACAGGTAAGGGCCCGTGGCTTGTGCTTCTTCCCGGTACCCGCTAAATCCGTTCAGGTTGGCGATAAAGATGCCGAGGATAGCGAATCCCCGCAGGGCATCCATCAGGTTGATCCGTTCAGTTGCCTG
>JAEUVP010000523.1 GCA_016786805.1 Chitinophagaceae bacterium
CAGGCAAAAAGATTACTTCAATGCCAAAGCCACTTTCCAGAGTATTGTTGATAATACAATCAATTCGGAACTGAAAGGAGAGGCGCAGGCCAAACTGAATAAAGTAATTGATGAGGAAAGTAAATCAAGTAAAGTAGGAAACTAAGCATTGGAACAACTAACAACAATCATGATGATGAAACAGCCACTATATAAGATCGTTTTACTGAGCCTTGGGATTTTTTCCAGCGCTATTGTTTTTGCACAGAAAGATACAACCAAGGGCAAGT
The DNA here is from genome assembly GCA_016786805.1 of Chitinophagaceae bacterium. Lineage (GTDB taxonomy): Bacteria > Bacteroidota > Bacteroidia > Chitinophagales > Chitinophagaceae > CADEDV01. The sequence goes on from JAEUVP010000523.1 coordinate 270, forward strand.
CCGTTGATATCCGTTCTGCTTTCAAACCCGTACTGCGGGAAGCAGCTAAGATCAACTTTAACGCTACACCGCCCTCCGCTGATACAACAAAACCTGCATTGAAATACGAGATACCCAACCAGAACCTGGCACTGGGATTTACACCGGGTTCGTTAAAGCCATTGGCATTGAATATTGACTCAGGTGGTAAATGGGATAACAGTAGTTATATCAAGGCCGGCTTTGGAAGTTTGCGTACACCGTATATACAGGCGGGTTTTTCATTTGGCGACGGAACTACAGCCGGTGCCAATATTTATGCAAAACATGTTTCATCACAAGGAAAAAGGGAATACCAGGATTTTACCAATACACAAGTCCGGCTTAGTGGATTTTATAAAACAGCCGGTAATCATGAGTGGAATGCCAGTATCGGGATGAAACAGGACCGTACCTATAGGTATGGCTACGAGCCGCAAACACTCTCGTTTACGAAAGATTCTCTGAAGCAAAACTTCCAGACGATTGCTGCAAGGGTGGGGATGCATAATATCAATAAGACTGAATTCGGGTTGACCTATGCCCCGGAAGTTAAAATCGATGTGTTTACCGATAACCTGAAGAATAACGAGAGCAATACGGTAGTGAACCTGCCCCTGGAAAAATCAGTCGGTAAAACTTTTGCAGTTAATCTCGGGCTTACTTTCGACCTCACACGCCTGTCTCCAAAAGATAAGACCGCATTTAATAACACGATTTATTATGTATCGCCTTCCGTTTTATTCAAAACACCGAAAGTGAACCTGCAGGCTGGTATCCGGCCTTCCTGGGATAACAAGACCTTTAAAATGTTCCCGAATGTATTGGCAGAAGTGGGAACAGAAGACCAGCGTTTCTTCGTAAATATTGGCTGGACAGGTTATATCCGCAAAACAACTTATCAATACCTCGCTTCGCAAAATCCCTGGTTATGGTTGCCAACTACTTTTAAGAACAGCTGGATCGAAGAACGGTTCCTTGGACTGAAAGGTTCCGTAGGAGATCACTTCACCTACAGTGCTAAAGCAGGCTTCAATAAGATCACGAACCAGCCACTGTTTGTGAATGATACAACCAGTGGATTGGGTGCTAAATCATTTTTGGTGGTTAATGAGCCCCGGATAAATGTAATGCATATCGGTGGTCAGTTGGCATATACAGTACAGGAGAAATTTTCAGTAGTAGCTGGTTGGAATTTTAACCAGTATACCGGTTTGAAGGAACATAAAAGAGCCTGGGGGTTGATCCCGCTGGAATTGAATGCAGCCATGCGGGTGCAGGTGATCAAAGATCTTTGGCTGAAAGCGGATGTATTTGGCTGGACAGGTCCTCAATACCGAAAAGCGGATGGGGTTGATAATGGTAAATTAAAAGGAGCTCTTGACCTGAATGCAGGCTTAGAATTCAAGATCACCAAAAACCTGAACCTGTGGACTCAATTCAATAATATTACCAACCAGGAATACCAGCGCTGGAATCAATACCGGGTGTATGGGTTCAACTTTGCGGGCGGAATCGTATTTTCGTTCGATCAAAAGAACTGATGATGTACGGAGAACTGTATCAATATTTCATTTTGTATAAACAACTCAATGTGCCGGGTATCGGCACCTTCCAGTTGGAAAGAATACCGGCTACTGCTGATTTTCCCAATAAGGTGATCAACGCACCTTCCTTTTCGATAGCATTACAACATGATAATGCAACACCTTCCAAACGGTTTTTTAACTGGCTGGCCCATGCATTGCAGGTTTCTGACCGGGATGCGGTGGTCCGTTTCAATGATTTCGCTTTTGATATCAAACAAAAGATCAGGAACGGAGATAAGATCACCTGGGAAGGAGTGGGCACATTAAGCAGCGGATTGGCAGGAGAAATTCGTTTTGAACCGGCATTGAAGAATAAAACACTCGAAGCCCCGGTAAAGGCGGAAAAGATCATCCGGGAGAAATCTGAGCATATGGTAAGGGTGGGAGAGGATGAAAGAACTTCTGATGAGATGATCGAATTCCTGAACCAGCCTGCGGCCCGGCGAAATTATTGGTGGGCCTGGGCATTGATTGCTGGTCTTATAATCACAATGTTTATCGGTTGGTATTTTTCAGAAAATGGGTTACAGGTAATGTCATCCGGCAATAACCATAAACCAAAATCGGTTGAGGCTACCAGCACTTACCAGCAGCTTCGCTGATATTCCATCCTTTTTTACCGATTTTCATTTTACTTTGCCAATCCTCTTAACAAAGGAATCCTGGCATGAGTTCTACTATCCATTATACGAATTGTCCTGTTTGCGGGTCGTGTGATATCAGTACTGTTTTATTGGCAACAGATCATACGGTCAGTAAAGAAAAATTTCCTGTAGTTGAGTGTAGCAACTGTACACTCCGGTTTACACAGAATGTACCAGGCCCTGAATGCATAGCCCCTTATTATAAGTCCGAGGATTATATTTCTCATACTAATACCTCTAAGGGACTGATCAATCGTTTATACCAGTTTGTGCGCAACCGGACCATGGTGAGTAAAAGGAAATTAATTCAGCAATCCACAGGTCTTTCAGAAGGAACTTTATTGGATGTTGGTAGTGGTGTTGGCAAATTTGTGCAGGTGATGAAGCAGGCGGGCTGGCAGGTAACAGGGCTGGAACCGGATGCAGATGCCAGGAAAGTGGCAGCACAGGTATATAATACTACCTTGACCGATATTGCACAGTTCAATGATCTGCCGGTGGGCAGTTTTGATGCTATCACCATGTGGCATGTGCTGGAACATGTACACGAATTACAGCGTTATATGCAGCAGTTGAAAGCCCTGCTGAAAGAAAATGGTAAACTGTTCATTGCGGTACCTAATTATAGGTCAACAGACGCTGCTATTTATAAAGAACATTGGGCTGCTTATGATGTGCCACGGCACCTGTATCATTTTTCTCCCCGTTCTATTGAACTACTCATGGAAAAGAACGGGATGAAAGTGAAAGCATACAAACCGATGTGGTACGATAGTTTTTATATTTCCCTGCTTAGCAGTAAATATAAAAATGGGAAACCCAACTTAATAGCCGCCTTTTTTAACGGGCTGCGTTCGAATTTTAAGACCTTGGGTGATGTTAAGAGATGCAGCTCTGTTATATATGTGATCTCAAAATAATTACTGTCCTAACTGAATTTCATAAAGTTCCGGCCAGTTTTTACCGGTGATGTAGATTTTCTTTGTGGAAGGCTCAAAAGCGATCCCGTTTAATTCTAAGGCAAAAGGATACTTTGCTTTCACGGTTTCAGTGATAGCACTAAGGTCGATCTTGCCGACTATTTCTCCTTTAGCAGGATCGATTTTAAGAATATACGGTGCCTGCCATTGATTGGCATAAATAAAACCATCGATATATTCCAGTTCGTTGATATTAAAAGCAAGGTTGCCGGACTCTGTTATTGTTTGCTGCTGTAATAGTTTGAATGAGCCGGGTTCGTAATAATACAAATTACTGGTCCCATCGCTTGCAATGATCCTTTTGCCATCCGTTGTCATACCCCAACCTTCCTTACTGGCAAACTTGAATTCGCCGAGTTTCTTAAAATCGTTTACATCATACAGAAAACCCACTTCATCCTGGTAGGTTAGCATATATACCGTATCATTGATGATCGCAATGCCTTCTCCAAAATATTGATCACCAATAGCTATACTTTTTATGGGTTTACCGGTTTTCAGATCTGTTTTTATCAGTTTGGATTCTCCTTTCTCACCAGTACTTTCAAACAACTCTCCTTTATAGAACAGAAGCCCTTCTGTGAAGGAAGAAGTGTCATGCGGGTAGGTGGCAACAACAGAATAGCTGATCGACTTAGTCGGTTCGGGAGTTGCTTCACCACCTCCATTGTTAGCATCATTTCCATTACAGGAAACGAGTAATACAGCTGTTAGTGCACAGAGCCAGGTAAATAGTTTCATGACCGCAATTAATTTTACAAATGTAAGATCCCATCAAATACAGGCCTGTTAAAGGTTTAACAACCTGTATCACCCGGAATCGGGAAAATACGATATAAAAAAACAGCCCGCAATTTAGTAACCTTCACAAAAAAAGTTATATTTGGTCTTCAGTTAATTGTTCCTGAAATTTTAATCCCTTTCTGAATCGTATCCCTGGAACGCCACTTCATTAATTTCCCTTTTATCCTCATCATTTCCAATCCCGCATGAATACTCATGGCTCTAATACTATTGCCATGCACGTACGGTTAATGATTTGGAACCATGAAGACAAGACTGCTTTTTGCAATTGCAATAGTTGCATTCACTTTCCAACTGCAGGCACAGAAGAATTGTGCTGTTTTTTCTTACCAGCAGGCACAATCGCTGAAAGACCCGGCATTGACTGACCGGCTGGCTGCTATAGAAACATTTACCAGAAATTATAGTAGTAGCAACCAGGGAGCTGCTTCCCGGACAGAAGGAGAAATAATTAAAATACCTGTTGTTGTTCATATTCTTTACCACGATCCGGCAGATAATATTAGTGATGCGAAAGTGATCAGCCAGTTACAGGCATTGAATAAAGCCTTTCGCCGTATGAATGCGGATACGGTTAATACCCCCGCCCGGTTCAAAGGACTGGCTGCTGATTGCGAGATCGAATTTCAACTGGCTGTTTCCGACCCTAAGCGCAGGAACACATCTGGTATTATAAGAAAATACACACCCATTACCGTTTGGCAGAGTGATGATAAAATGAAATTCTCCTCTGAAATGGGCAGTGATGCCTGGGATGCGAAGAGTTACCTGAATATCTGGGTGTGCAACCTTGACAGGGTTGCCGGTTACTCAAGTGTGCCTGGCAGCGACCTCGCCAAAGACGGAATAGTGCTGGGATTTAATGTTTTTGGAACCGAGGGGGGAATGTCTGGCTTCAATATGGGAAAAACAGCCGTGCATGAAGTGGGGCATTGGCTAAACCTAAAACACATCTGGGGAGATGGGGATTGTGGTGATGATGGAGTGAATGACACACCTCAGCAAGCATGGTATAATGTCGGTTGCCCTTCCGGGAATACGGTTACCTGTGGCAACGGGCCGGATGGAGATATGTACATGAACTATATGGATTTTACGGATGATGCCTGTATGAACCTGTTTACAAAAGGTCAAAAGACAAGAATGCAGGCTGCATTTGCACCGGGTGGAATAAGGAATTCATTATTGAGCTCAACGGGTTTAAGTGCACCATTGATCTTTGAATCTCCGCTACCGGAAGAAGACCCGAAATGGCTGCATCCCCAGTTTTATCCCAACCCTGCCAGCAGCCAGTTGACTGTTGATCTTTCTTATGATATCCGCTGGATCGGGAAAACGATGACCCTTATGAATATGCAGGGACAGGTCATCATGCAA
>JAEUVP010000561.1 GCA_016786805.1 Chitinophagaceae bacterium
GGGTTGGTTTGTAATAGTTGTGCCTTTACTGCGCTGACCAGGTAATCCTGGCTGCCAATATCAGAAGTAAGGGTTAGTAAAGGCATGTGATGAAGTTAGACGTAAAAATGCAAAGTAAAAGCACTATCGGTTGTGATGCGATGCTGATTGCAGATCTACTTGACGAGTTGGCCGTCCTTAAAGAAAAATTTATACACTAATTTATCAGCCAATCCCGGAAAGAATTTATTCAGGAAAACTGTTCTTTTGCCGGTGAACGTAAGTATTAATGTTCTTTTTTTCTTTCTTACGGCTCTCAGGATATGACCGGCACATTCGTCAGCACTCATCATACTTCCTTCATCCATTGGCGTCTCTCCGTGTGATTCTGCATCTTTATTCAATGCGGCATTCCGGATATTAGAAGTAGTGAAGCCGGGGCATACCCACATTACATGCACTCCGTCATGCAGTAGTTCTGTCTTAACAGCTTCGAGCCAGCCTTGTAAAGCATATTTACTGGCAGAATAACCACTTCTTCCCGGCAGGCCACGGTAACCGGCAATGGAAGAAACACCAACGATGGTCCCTTTTCGTTCAATTATAGATTCGAGAGCATACTTGGTGCAATAAACAGCGCCATAAAAGTTTATATCCATCACTTTCCGGATGGCATCCAGGGAAACATCTTTCAGTATGGCCCGCATGGAAATACCGGCATTATTGATCAGGATATCCACACCGCCAAAGACTTTGATCGTTGTTTCAATGAAACGACGGCAATCGTTTTCACTGCTCACATCGGCAACCATGGTGTGAAGAGGTGCTGAAGGAAACTGGGATTGTAACTGGTATAATTTATCATGATTACGGCCACAGGTAGCCACTTTGGCACCCATATTCAATAAGGTTTCTACCAGGGCTTTACCAATACCATCAGTGCCACCGGTAACGACCACTACCTTGTCTGTAAAGTAATTTGACATGCTGTAACTGGGTTATAACGCAAACCTACTTTAAAAATGCGCAACAATATTTTTTTGAAGGCCCCGGATTCTTTATTTTGACTTGAAAATCAGTTGAAATAATGTTGAAAACAGGCTGAAATATTTTTGGACTGAAAGCAGTGAGACTGTATTTTTGCACTCCCAAATCCGTAAGGAAGAAGGAACAGGTTGATCTCGTAGCTCAGTTGGTAGAGCAATACACTTTTAATGTATGGGCCCTGGGTTCGAGTCCCAGCGGGATCACTAAGAAACCTCTGATTTTTCAGGGGTTTCTTCTTTTTCATCCAGGTCTGGTGTTGCGGATAGCCGGCTGAAAAAGCTAACGAGTCCATGTTTTCTCCTGATCGCTTCCGCAAGTATGACACCTGAAACAACACCGGCAATTAAAAGCAAGATTGAATAAGGCAGATTTTTGTGTTCTTTTTCATACAAGTACCAGGCCGGTAATCCTGATATGATCACTGGAACGGCAAAAGCCCACAGCCAGTAAATGCTGTTGATAAAGAACATAAATAGTTTCATCTTATTCCGCTGTTAACCTGGCAGCAATTGAAATTACGGAAGTTGCAGGATTCAGCAGTTCCCGGGGCCGGGTAGGGTCAATCCGAAGGTCTATTCTTGTGTTGCCGGCGGGATTTTTCAGCAAAAAGAAATCCATATTGGAATACAGTTTGAAATCTTTATTGATCTCTAAAAGACCGGATAGGGTTGTTGAATCAGTCATGTTCACTGATCTTACCTGGCCGATTCTTTTTTCTCCAAAGAAAATTTCTACTGAAGTATTGATAGCTGTTGGTTCATTCAGTTGCACGGAATAATTATAACCCGCTCCTGCTTCATTCAGCCTGCCGATATGTTCGGTGGCCGAAAACAACATATTCAGGTATTGTTCTGTTTTACCATGTTGTGTTTCACAGTTGAGGTAGATGATATTCCTCTCGCCGCAGTAAACGCTTAAAGATCCGTCTCTTCTGACATTTATATTATCCTGCCAGATGGTATTATATTTTTCTGCAGCCAGCCGGTGATAGAGAATACTGTCTGTAGTCAGAAAAATATCATCCGGGTCCTGTAAAGTGTCAGCATATACTTTCCGGGCATCGGTTTCTCTTTCTGCACCTGGCAGAAAAGAATTGATACCAAATTTACCTTCCGTATTATTATGAAGGGCGATGATACAAACGGGGTTTTCCGGAATCAGCTGAAGAATGCGTTTCCCGAATTTTACGACTTCTTGAATAGCAATATCACTGCAGTGGCCCAGTTGTTTCAATGTTTGTGCTGCTCCTTCTGCAGAGAACATCCTGTTGGGGTCAAATGTATAATACCGGCCCCGGAGCCGGAAACGGATATTTCGTTTGTTATTATTCTCGATTTTTATCAGTAAGCCGCCTTCCTGCTGCAATAGACGTTGTGCTGCTACGAGTGATGTGAATTCATCTGCATGAACGTTTACATAAACCAGGTTTTTCGAATCGCCATACTGCATCACTTTGATAGCAACAGAACTTTCACCCACCCTGGTAAAATAGGTAGTTGTCTTGGGAGCATATTTTTTTGATGCCAGCAGGGACATGCTGGTCTGCCCGTTTAAGACGAGAATGTTCAGCGGTAACAGTAAGAACAGCAGTATTTTTCGGTATGACTTCATCATTTATAAAACGAAAATTACAGTATTTGTATTGCCGCTGCAATACCATGACGAGGGTATAACACAAAAGAGGGATGAAATGAGGAATTTTTGTTCTGAATAGCGGAGGCAGGCTTACTGCAGGGCATCTTTCATTTTACCCAATACATCTTTTTCGATCATTTTCTCTGCTACTCTAATCATGTTATTAAAAGCTTTGGCCCCTGAAATGCCATGGCCGATGATCACCGGTTTGGCAACACCCAGTACAGGAGTACCGCCATAATTTTCAAAGTTGAAACGGTCGAAATATTCATCTTTTAATTGTCTGCGATGACTGATCTCGTATAAGGTTTCGGCCAGTTTCAGGATGATATTACCGGTGAAACCTTCACAGACCATAACGTCTGCTTTATCCACCAATACATCCCGCCCTTCTATATTACCAATGAAGTTGATCTGTTTATTTTCTTTCAGCAGGGGATAGGTGGCCTGTGCCAGTAAATTGCCTTTTCCTTCTTCCTCGCCTACATTCATTAAGCCAACTCTAGGATTTTCAATACCCAAAATCAATTGTGCATACACGGAACCCATTACGGCAAACTGGTTCAGTTGTTCGGGCTTACAATCTGCATTCAATCCCACATCCAGTAAGATACCGGCCCCACCATTTTCCTTGGGGATAATCGTGGAAATAGTGGGTCTCAATACCCCTTCCACTGCTTTGATACTGAATAATGCCCCAACCAGCATAGCACCCGTATTACCGGCACTGATAAATGCATCTGTTTTGCCTGTAGCTAACAGGTGAAAACCAATTGCAATAGAAGACTGCTGTTTTTCCTTTAATGCTTTGGTGGGGTGCTCCTGCATACCAATTACCTGGTCAGCATGGATGACGTTGATACTGCCTGTTGGAACCTTATGCTCCTGCAGCAGTGCATTGATTTGTTCTTTATTGCCAATGAGAAAGAGGTTTGCTGTTGTATTTTCAGCAAGGTACTGTTGCACACCTTTTACGGCTTCCAGCGGGGCAAAATCGCCGCCCATCATATCAAGTCCGATATTCATTGCAGGCACAATGTACAAATTACAAAACGACAAATTCCAAATTCCATCATGACATTTCTGTCAAATGGATTTGGAATTAGCAAATTACTATGCGGGAACTGTCCCTTATTACTTAACGGGTGATTTCTCAGCTACTACTTTTCCTTTGTAGTACAGCTTTCCTTCACTTACATGGGCACGGTGGCGTACGTGTGTTTCGCCGGTAGTGCTGTCAGTTGTTAATGTGGCAGAAGTCGCTTTATAATGCGTCCTGCGTTTTGCACTTCTTTGCTGACTGTGTCTGCGTTTCGGATTTGGCATAACTCAACTATTAATAATCAGAAAATATCTTTTATAAACTATTTACCTAAATTTTTGAACTTCTCCAATCCTTTCCAGATCGGGTTTTCTTCGTTTTCGGTCTTCTCTTCAGGCTCCATTTTTTTTAAAACATCCAGCGCCGCTTTGTTGCAATGTGGTCCTTCCATATTCTCAAAACCACAGGATTTCAGCATCGGGATGCTGAGGTTGATGAATTCATAGATCCAGTTGGCTACATCAAGGTGGCTTTCACCACGTCCGATATAATACACATCAGGATCTTCTTCCTGGTCATTCATCAGTCCGGGATCTTCCACCATTTTTACGGTGATGTTGAATTCATCCCATAATTCTAATGGCAGGTTGCTGTTGCAACGGTCGCAGGTTACTTCCAGGGCACCGCCGATCTCAAATTTCATCAGCATAAAACTGCTTTTTTTATCAAGCGTCAATTTTACGTTGGCTTTGCAGTGGCGGAAGTCCTGCTGCTGGAATGCCTCAAAGAACTTATCCTTTATTTCATAGTTATACTCATGAATGCCCGGCTTCAATCCCACAAATGCTATCTCAAAGTCCCGCCGATGCCCCATGAATGAACTTTTTAAAGAGTTGGCAAAGGTAAGGGAATTCGCTGAAAATTTATCGGGCTTTTTGGATTATTTTCGGCCTTTGTGGTTGGCTCAAGACCCTGATTCTGAACACTATTAAAATTTATAGGTTTGCAAAAGTTTCTGTCCCGGCTCTTTGCCCGGCTGATGAAAAGCTGGAGCTGGGTTTTACTGATCATCCTTACGATTGCCATCAAATGGGTCTCTTTGTACCCGGAATGGGTGGAGACGAATTATACATTTGGGCTTTACCCACTGATCGTGAAGCTCCAGCGTATTCTTTTCGGCTGGATTCCCTTTAGTATCGGCGACCTGTTTTATGCCTTTTTGATACTGGTCATCCTGTTCCGTACCGGCAAATTCCTCAAATACCTTTTTCAGAAAAAACTGACCCGTCGTTATTTTTCTACCGGCCTGCAGCAGGCTATTTTCTTTTTCCTGTTCGTCTATGTTTTTTTTAACCTGCTATGGGGACTCAATTATAACCGGGTGGGTATAGCCCGGCAACTGGAACTGGATGTAAAACCATATTCACTCGCAGACCTGGATTCGGTCACTACCATCCTTCAAGAACGATTAAATGAGTATGCTGTTTTTGTAAGCCCTGCCCAGCGGGATTCGTTCAACAGGAAAAAACGCCTGTTTCATGAAAGCCGGGAGGCGTATGATTTTGCTGCGGCTAAATTTTCGTTCCTTAAGTATGAGCATCCTTCTGTAAAACCATCTATGTTCAGTTATCTTGGCAATTATCTCGGTTTCCAGGGTTATTATAATCCATTCTCCGGCGAAGCACAGGTGAATACAACCATACCCAAAGCACTCGAGCCTTTTGTTACTACCCATGAGATAGCTCACCAACTGGGTTATGCCAAAGAAAATGAAGCCAATTTTGTTGCCTTTCTTGCCTGCCGTCAATCACCATCACGGGTAATGAGATACTCCATGTACTTTGACATGTACAATTATGCAATAGGTGAAGTATACAGGCGGGATACTGTGCTGGCAAAGAATTTCCAGCAACAATTACACCCGCAGGTAATCAAAGACAGAAAAGAGTTCAGGGATTTTTACAAGCAATATAAAAACCCCGTGGAGCCACTTATTATGTGGGCCTACGGGCATTACCTGAAAGCCAATAACCAACCTGGGGGCAAACAGACCTATAATGAAGTGGTGGCCTGGCTGATCGCCTATTATAAGGAGTTCGGAAAGGAAGCGTTATAAACAAATGACAGTTCTGTTTGTTTAATTTATAATATGAACAATACACTCAAGCTGGTAATAGCCATTGCCATCCCATTATTGATCGGGTCAACAAGTGCCTTCTTTACTGTAACAGGAGTAGGCAGCTGGTATCAAACGATCATTAAACCATCCTGGAATCCCCCTAATTATATATTTGGCCCGGTATGGACAACGCTGTATGTTATGATGGGAGTATCTCTTTTCCTGGTATGGAAATCAGGAGCTGATGCCAGTAGTAAAAGCAAAGCGGTGGTATTGTTCGCTATACAATTAGTTCTTAATTTTTTCTGGTCTTTTATTTTCTTTGATCAGCACCTTATCGGAACTGCTTTTGCAGAGATCATCGTTTTGTGGTTGTTTATTATACTGACCATTTTTGCATTTGCCCGGATCAGCAAAACGGCTGCCTGGTTGCTGGTGCCCTATATAAGCTGGGTGAGCTTTGCAGCTTTTCTTAATTATACCATCTGGCAACTGAATAAATAAAAAGAGCCGGTCATTGACCGGCCCATCTCAGAATTTATTTTTCCACATCATACTTTCAATTGGTTTATCGGGCTGACCGCTATACTTGGCATTTTTCTTCTGGTTATACTTTATTTCAATCTCTCCATCCACCGGGAAATAGATCAGCTGACCGATCGGCATGCCTTTATATACTTTCACCGGTTGCTTCACAGAGATCTCTAAAGTCCAGTGACCGCAGAAGCCAACATCACCTTTACCTGCTGTAGCATGGATGTCTATTCCTAAACGTCCTGTGGATGATTTTCCTTCCAGGAAAGGCACATGGGCATGTGTTTCCGTGTATTCCAGTGTAACACCCAAGTAAAAGATATGCGGGTATAAAACAAAACCGTCTTCCGGTATCTCGAAGTATTCGATCTCGTTATGCTTTTTAGCATCCAGGATATGTTCTTTATAGGTAGCCAGCCATTTTCCTAAATGCACATCATAGGAGTTGCTCCCCAGGCATTCCCGGTCATAGGGCGCCAGTTTGATCGTTTCTTTCTCTATTTCTTCCAGTATCCGTTTGTCAGATAAAATCATAGTTTGTTATTTACCAGCTTCAGTAATTCTTATCCTCGTTCCTTGCGTCGCACTCTTGTACGGCCTATCTTTATTCAGCAATTCAGTGCAGCAAAGTAAGTACGAATCAACAACGGATGCCAATTTTTTTTCAACATCAAATCAACGAAAACACCCGGTTGGGTATCTGGAAAATTGAGGAAACCGAAGAATTCTTCAAAGGCAATGTGCCCCAGCACCGCGATGTAACACATCCGCATAAACGGTTACAGCACCTGGCAGGGCGGTTTCTGCTGCAATTCCTGTTCCCGGATTTTCCATATGAACTTATACAGATCGCAGATACCCGGAAGCCCTTCCTGCCGGGCGATGAGTATCATTTTTCTATTTCTCATTGCGGCGATTATGCAGCTGCTATTGTTAGCCGTGACAGCAGGGTAGGTATTGATATTGAAGTGCCCGCTGAAAAGATCATCAGGATACAGAATAAATTTTTATCAGCAGTTGAAAAGGAAACCTTCCTGGATGGTCATGAGCCGGCTGAGCACTCAATCCTTACAATTCTCTGGAGCAGTAAAGAAGCTGTTTTTAAATGGTATGGTAACGGCGAAGTGGATTTCAAAAAGCATATCCTGCTTGAGAAAAATCATAAAAATCCCGATATCATCAACTGTACATTTGGCAAAACTGATCAACAACTGGTGATACATTTTCGACAGTTCAATCACCTGGTGCTGTCCTGGATAATTAACTAATCTTTGATTTGCAGTATTCAATAGATGACTTTCTTTGTAAAAAAAATGTATTCATGAAAAAGATAATTACGCTTTCCCTGTTAGCTGGTTTTGTATTTGCGTCCTGCGGTCCCAAGATCTACAAATCTTCAGAATTCGATTCTGCCCTTGCAAAACATAAAACAGTGGCAATCCTTCCCGCTGATGTAACTACAAAACTCCGCCCTAATGAAGCTAAAAAAATCACGGCCGAGCAACTGGCCGATATCAACCAGAGAACCGGGTACGATATCCAGGATAAAATGTACAGCTGGTTCCTGCGGCGAGCTGAAAAATATGCTTACACAGTTACCTTCCAGGATGTAACCCGTACTAACGCTTTGCTGAAACAAGCGGGTATCACTTACGAAACACTTGCATCCAAAGACAGAACAGAACTGGCACAATTGCTGGGTGTGGATGCGGTCTTGCAAAACCGTTCCAGCATGGATAAGCCTATGTCGGAAGGAGCGGCTATTGCAGTTGGGGTAATCTTTGGTGCCTGGGGAAATACCAACAGTGTGCAGACTACCATTAATATTCATGATGGTAAATCGGGTAACCTGTTATGGAAATATGATTACCAGGCTTCCGGTTCAGTGGGCTCCTCTACAGACAGGCTGGTGAATGCATTAATGAGAAATGCATCTAAAAAATTTCCGTATAGTGTAAAATAAGTAGGACACTTATAAGATGAAACGCCGCTCATAAACCGGCGTTTCATCTTTACTCTTCATCTGCTGAACCAGATTCCAATAAGTTGAGGTCAATCGCTTCCATACCCGCAATGCCTTCAATAGAACCTCTTACATGGGCAGCATTCAATAATACTTTCTCCAATTGTTTTTCCCTTTGCTTCCAGAGTTTTTCCATGGCATCTCTTTCCCGTTGAATAGATATCTTCATACTTAAAAAACCTTCTCTTATTGCTTTCCATTGCTCGGCAAATTCAGAACTGGTGAGATAATCATAGAGCATATGCATCTTATCCCCTTTATTATCCTGGGTCTTCAATGCAGTTGATATTTTGATGATGCCATCCCGCAGCATATGCACCACCGCTTTTGCTTCGCTGAAAGAACAGATCCAGACTCCATCTTTCTCGCCAAAGCTGCTCATATCTTTTGGCAGGGCCTGTGTAACGATCACTGCTACATCAGCCCCCTGGTTGCGCATATCTGCTTTTAGTTTTTCGATCCAGTCATTAGCAAAATCTTTGGTACGTTTACTTTCAAAGATGATCTTACCGCATTCCTGGCCAAAACCATTGCGTACCGTTTGTATACAATCTGCACCCCTGACACCTTTACCTACTTCTGTGATCACATCAAAGGGAAAGGCTGTCCGCAGCATTCCTTCCAGCAACAATTCCTGTACTTCGCCCTGGCTTTGCATAGAGCCTTGCTCTGCTTTACGCTTCATCTCCTCGGCCAGTTTCTTTTGTGCTTCCAGCTTTTCTTCCATCTCTTTTAAGCGCAACTGGAATTCTGTCTCTTTTGCTGCATTCCGCTGTTCTTCCAGCTTTCTTATTTCAATGGATAGTTTTTCTCTTTCTTCCTGAATTTTTTTCTGCACGGATAGTTCCAACTCGGCTTCTTTATTAATAAGCTCCTGTTCTTTTTTCAAAAATTCAAGTTGCTGCTGCCGGGCCAGTTTTAATTTTTCTTCATTGTCTTTATTATTTTGTTCCAGCATTTTCAATTTATTCTCAAAATCGGCAGCAATATTTTTCCGGAGATTTTCTTCAAGAGATAGCTGTATCTTTTTCTTTTCCTCTTCCAGTTTTACGAGGAATTCGTCATTCTTTTTTTTCTGCCAGTCAGCCGCTTTGCTCCGCAGTTCTTTTTCCACTTCCTCCCGGATGGCGTCACTGGGTTCAAACTGGTG
>JAEUVP010000016.1 GCA_016786805.1 Chitinophagaceae bacterium
ATTTAATCCCTATACCATTTAAAGTACCCCAATGATGAAAACTTTACTCGTTTCTATTTCCCTGCTTTTTATTGCCGCTGTAACTGTAAATGCCCAACCTTGTACTCCCCAGGGAGATGAAACAACGTATGGCACCGGTAATGTCTGGATCGGCTATGTGTATGACAACAGTAACCTTACCTCTTACAAAGGTTATATGAATGAAGGAACTGTGTCCAGCCCCAATTTTGATGAAAATTTTGGTTCCAGCAATGGTAATTTCAATACCAATGGTTGTCCTGTAAATGCATCTACATTCAGTGCCCGTTATAAACTGACCAAAACATTTACCTCCGGGTTTTATGATTTCATAGTTGGTGGTGATGATGGTTACCGTCTTAGCCTTGATGGTGGTGCTACCTGGATCATCAACAGGTGGAATGACCAGTCGTACACAACTACTACCTATACTGCACAACTGAATGGCAGTTATAATATCGTACTCGAGTATTATGAGAATGGTGGTGATAACCGCATTTCCTTTACTGTTGCAGCCAGTTGTTCCGGATCAGATGATACGAATCTCTATGGTACTGGTGATGTGTGGAGAGCTTATGTATATGATGGCACCAGCTTTAACCAATACCGTGGTTTTGTTACCCGTGGTATACTGAACAATCCCACTATAGATGAAAGCTTCGGCGGCAGTAATGTAAACTTTGCAACAAGCTGCACAGGTGTACAGACTGAAACATTCAGTGTTCGCTTCCGTCTTAACAAGACCTTTGCCAACGGAAGTTATACCTTCTTCGTGGGTGGTGATGATGGTTACCGCCTGAGTTTTGATGGCGGAGCCACCTGGGCCATCAACCAGTGGAATGATCATTCCTATACTGTTTCTTCTTATACTGCCACCCTTAACGGTTCGTATAATATGGTGCTGGAGTATTATGAGAATGGCGGTGAAAACCGTGTCACTTTCGCCCTGGCTTCAGGTTCTTCATTACCTGTTAAGCTCATGAGTTTCAGTGGTGCTGCTTTAAATAAGAAAGCAGTGTTGAACTGGACACTGGCAGCAGGCAGCAATCCTGATTATTTTGATATTGAAAGAAGTGCTGATGGCGTTAATTTCACTACAGCTGGTAAGTTAACAGTTCCTGCTGCTACCAACATGCAGGCAGATATGAATTTTAACTATACAGATGCAACACCGCTGGCAGGTAAATCGTTCTACCGCCTCCGTATCACTGACCTTACCGGTATTGTTACTTACTCCAAAGCTGTTGCGCTTAGTTTTAACGATGCATCGAACCAAAGTTTCAGTATCTACCCCACGGTAGTAAATGGTACTGGTTCCGTGACCATACAGTCAGCCAATACTATTAAGTCAGCAACTATAGTAGTTACCAATGCAGCAGGTGTACAGATCAACAAGAAAGTGATCGGCCGGTTACAGGCAGGACAGGCTGTTAATTTTATGCCTTTCACCTCAACAGTAGCAAAGGGTATGTATATCGTCCGCATCGCTGATGATAACAATATCCTGCACACACAAAAGATAATTGTACAATAATATTTCTGTCAACCATTCTCTCCAAAGCCTGCTCTGCAGGCTTTTTTTTTATTCAAAGTTACCGGAGAAGGGGAAGCATTTTGGGTGCGAGCATAGCAGCCCATTTGGCATATTCCCTTCCTGAAGGATGTAATCCATCACCTGCTATCAAAGAAGGATCGAAAGCAGCTTGCCGGGTAGATGGAGTTATATCTGTATAACTGACCCCCGTTTGCAGGCACACCTCTTTATTGATAGCATTGAACCGGTCAATTTCCAAAGCGATCTGTACTGCATTGCTGCTGCCAAATGGTGTGGCTCCATAATCAGGAATGCTAAGCACAAAAACCCTGTTAGGTCTGTTACCGCTGAAAGAGATTGCTTTCATAAGACATTGGGTGAATTGTATTCTGTATTCAGCCGTATCTCTTCGCTGGTATTGATTATTCACTCCAATAAGTAAGGTGACAAGATCATAAGGGCCCGTTGGCGGCGGGCTGGCCGCTGCAATACCATTCAGCAGGTTCTGAGTCGTCCAACCCGTTTGTGCAATGATCTCAGCCGGATATTGCATATTGATGCCTCCGGCCTGTAGTAAACGGATCGTTTGATTAGGAAACCTGTCCGTTTCAGTCACACTCTGCCCGATAGTATAACTATCACCAAGTGCCAGTAATCGTTTTGTACTTGTATCGGAAACCATACCACCTGTTCCACCTGCAGGATATACCGGGGGATAAAATGCCGGGGAGGATTTCTTAACACAATTGGCGGCGATCACACAAAAAAACAGGGCCATTACAAGAGCAACATTGCCTGTGTTATATTGTTTTATCCTGATGAGCATAACTCTAAAATTAAAATACAACAATAAGGACCAAAAAAAGTTTTTTGACGTGAGGTCCCGGATTAACCTGTGCGAAAAAAGGTACCTGGTTGAGTAATTATTATTCGTACATTTCTATTAGAATCATTTCTCCATCTTAAACATATGGTATGCCCGTCTTCAAACTCAATGTCAACAATAAGGAATATACAGTAGAAACTGAATCCGATATGCCGCTTTTATGGGTACTCCGTGACCTGCTTGATCTTACCGGAACAAAATACGGTTGTGGTGTGGCCAGTTGTGGTGCCTGCACCGTGATCATGGATGGCAATGCTGTCTATGCCTGCCAGCGAACGGTCAGCACCTGTGTCAATAAAAAGATCATAACGATAGAAGGACTATCGGAAGATGGGTCCCACCCGGTTCAGAAAGCCTGGCAAAAAGCCGGCGTGCCCCAATGTGGCTATTGCCAGCCGGGGCAAATGATGGCAGCAGCAGCCCTGCTGGGAAAAAATAAAAAACCATCGGAAGAGCTGATCAATGAAACCATGAGTGAGAATCTTTGCCGTTGTGGTACTTATCACCGTATCAAAGAAGCCATTCATATGGCCATCGAAGAAATCAATAAATAACCTTCACAACACTGCATATGAAAAAAACAGCTATTGACCGCCGTCAGTTCATTAAGATCACTTCCCTTTCCTCTGGAGGTCTAGCCATCGGTTTTATGTTGCCGGGTTTACCGGCATTAGCCATCGATGCCAACGACTGCGAATTCTTTCAGCCCAATGCCTATATCAAAATTGATAAACAAGGAAAGGTCATTGTATATTATTCCAAGCAGGAATCCGGACAGGGAGTGGATACTGCATTACCGATGATCGTGGCAGAAGAACTGGATGCTGATTTCCGTGATGTGAAAGCAGAGATAGCTCCGTATGGCAGTGTGCCGGGTGCAGAACATGACACCGGTGGCAGCCAGAGTGTATTAGGGATGTATGACAGCTTGCGCAAAGCAGGAGCTGTGGCAAAAGCGATGCTGATAAGTGCTGCAGCTGCTGTTTGGAAAGTAAATCCTGCCTCTTGTGCAGCGGATACTGGTGAAGTGGTGAATACCATCACCATGCAGCGTATTAAATATGGCGAGTTGGTTTGTGATGCCGCCAGGTTGCCCGTACCAAAAGAAGTGACCCTGAAAAATCCCAAAGATTTCAAACTGATCGGTAAAGCAGAAAAGCGTTCGGGCTTAAAAGATATGCTTACCGGCAAAACAAAATACGGGCTTGACCTGAAAGTTCCGGGAATGGTCTATGCTGTAGCAGAACGTTGCCCGGTACTCGGCGGAACCTTAGTGAGTGTGGATGATAGCGCTGCTAAAAGAGTTCCCGGTGTTTTGAAAGTGGTGAGTTACAAAGGTACTGGTGCTCCCATGCAGGTAAGAGATGGGGTGGCGGTGATTGCCACCACAACCTGGGCCGCTATCAAAGCAAGAAAACTATTGAACATTACCTGGGATGAAGGAAAAAAGAACAATGAAAGCACTGAACAGTTATTTAGAACATTTGCCGGTAAGGCAAAAGATGCACCCAAAATAGAAGTGTATAAGAAAGGCGATGTCAGCAAATACAATGGTAAAAATGAACTGGTTGCTGAATATGCACAGCCCTTTCTTGCCCATGCAACAATGGAACCGGTGAACTTTATTGCGTCGGTAAAAGATGATGGTTGCGAGTTATGGGGCGGTTTGCAATTGCCAGACTGGGCCGTAAATACAGTAGCCACCGTATCAGGTATTAAAAAAGAAAAGATTAAAGTGAACCTGGCACTGATGGGCGGTGCTTTTGGCAGGCGATTACATTTTGAATTTGCGATAGAAGCGGTAAAAATTGCGCAGCAGTTTGATAAACCGGTTATGCTGGTTTGGGAAAGACATGATGATACGCAATTCTCTCCCTATCGTCCGGCAAATTACCATATGTTAAAAGCCAGTACAGATGAAAAAGGGAATATCACCTCCTGGCAACACCATGTGCTGGGTACACCCATTGCCTTTATGACGGAGGGCCCGGATACCAAGAACATTGGCGAAATGGATGGTGCTGATCATGGCTTTTGTTATGCTATACCCAATATAAAAACCGGTTACACACCGGTTGATTTTAATATCAACCGGGGCTGGTTGCGTTCTGTTGACATTTGCGTCAACACGTTTCCGGTTGAAAGTTTTATTGATGAAATTGCATTGAAACTGAAAAAAGATCCGTTGCAGTTCCGGTTGTCCTTGCTGGAAAACAGAGCCGATTTTAAAACCGGCGAAGGACCCGGAGCATTGACCCAATCACCGGCAAGAATTGCGGCGGTATTAAAATTAGCAGCAGAAAAGATTGGCTGGTCATCAGCCCGCAAACCCAATCATTATATCGGGCTGGCCACTCACTCCTTCATTTTTGCCAAATCATATGCGGCCCATGCAATAGAAATTGAAATGCTGGAACCTAAAAAATTCCGCATTGTAAAAGTCGTGGCTGCCATTGATTGTGGTGTTGTCATCAACCCGGATGGTTTGCTGAACCAGATGGAAGGAGGACTTGCTTTCGGGTTAACACAAGCCCTGAAAGGTGAAATAACCATTACCAACAGCCGGGTGAACCAGGATGGTTATTTCAGTTATGAGCTCTTACGCTATGATGAAATGCCGCCGGTGGAAATTCATATCATCGACAGCAAAGAAGATCCGGGTGGTGTGGGGGAAGTGGGCCTTTCAACCGTAGCTCCTGCGCTTTGTAATGCATTAGCGGCTGCTGGAAGCAGGCCAAGAAATTTACCGATCCGGAATGAGGGATACAGCTGGGTCTGATCTTGTTTATTTCATTCTTTATAAAAAAGAAAAGCTGCCGGCAATACACCGGCAGCTTTTTAAAATCAACGAATGCGGGGACGGAAAAATATTCTGCTCTTGCTCTTAAACATGACCTTCAGCGAGCATGGCATCTGCCACCCGTACAAAGCCTGCAATATTTGCTCCTTTCACATAATCAATTGTTCCATCTTCTTTCTTGCCATATTGTTTGCACTGCTCATGAATACGCTGCATGATAATGCGTAACCTGTTCTCCACTTCTTCCCTTGACCAGGAAAGACGAATAGAATTTTGAGACATCTCCAGCCCG
>JAEUVP010000113.1 GCA_016786805.1 Chitinophagaceae bacterium
TTTGTATCCTGTGTTTTTGTAATATCGTCATACGGTCATTTTTAGGCGACAAACGGTTTTTAGCGAAAGAACCCCGCAGCCAGATTGCTGCAGGGTTGCTTTGAAAACTGATCCTTATGCTTATTTCAGGATAGCTGCAACGTAATTTTTATTCTCTTCCGCTACTTTTTTCTGCTCCCAGGCAACAACAGATGCTTCCAGCACTTTTTTGAGCTTCATCCTGACTGTTCTTTTTTCAGGATTCAGTTTAACGCCGGTAACGGCTTCTTTGTATAGTAATACATTATCGTTATTATAAAACCGGATAAGATGATTGAGGGGGTCTTTGATATTACTTTCGATAACCCAATAGCCTTTTTCAGACACCCATTTGGGGGTAACAGGCTGTTCTTCCTGGGCAAATGAGGAAAATGAAATAAAACTCAGCACTGCGGCTGCCATCATTGTTTTGAAATACTGCTTCATAGTTAAAAGTTTAGCTGTTATTAAATTGTATGTGCTAAAACTATTATGCAGCAGGAAGAAAAATTTCTGTTTTAGATAAACTACAGCGTAGACAGGGCAGACAAACCCAGCCGGCAGATAAAATGAATTGGTCACCCAATTGATCCGGTTGGTCGTTTTGTCGCCGGTTTTATACAGTTCATGTCAGCAATATGATGAATGACAGCATTGTTAATAAATCTTAACAGGATCAAGCCACATCTTTGTTGTCTTTAGTAAAAACAGTTTATGAAAAGATTCTTCTGCCTCGTTATGACCGTAACAATTTTGGTCAGTAGTTGTACACCGGGTAAAATGGTTGTTAGTGATGAGCTGAAAACCAACCATGATGAATATATCGTCAAAGGAAAAGACGGGACCCGCATCAAACAAAAAATGAGTTTTGGCGAATATGCCACCACACAGATCAAACGTTCCTGGACAAAAGGCAATTCATATCGTAATGGAATTGGTTATGGAGGAACGGCACAACAGGAATGGGTCAATATCATTTCGACCGAATACATCAACCGGAAGCAAACCATCCGTTTTAACCTGGCAGATAGTAAGAACCTATCAGAAGTATATTGCGTTTCAAGATTCAATGCCAAAACACTGGAGATCGGCAAAAACCCCAACAGCCTGTTGAATATCGGTTTAGATATCCTGGGTATAGGAAGCGCTTCTTCCAGTAATTATTATGTACAAATATTCACATCAGGTAAAGATACCCGCCCCTGGGAAATGGTGATCGATAACCAGCTTTCACAAGCAAGGCCTAAAGAATATATTGGCTACCTCGCCAAAAGCAGGACGGAGTATTATTCAATTGTTCCGGTAACAAAAATGGAAATAAAAGGGAAACCGGGTAACATTCTGGCGGGTTCTATTGGTTTTGAATTCCGGGATGCGCAGGGGAGATCCGTCGCGGCTGTTTCATTTATCAATAAGGGAATGGTTTTTTTAGGAAAGACTACTGCCGAAGAACGTTTTTTATTAGCCAATGCCTGCACGGCCTTGCTATTACAGGATGTGATCGAATAAAATAGCAAACTTTAATTATTATGAATTAACAGTTTTCCAGTTTGCAGCGGTTTATATTTGTTGCCAATAATAAAAATAGCTGCAAGCCCCCTTCATGACTGCCCGCCAGAAGAAGAAACTTACCCGGTTCATATTGGTCCTGCTCGTTTTATGTGGTATGGCGGCAGGGTCCTGGATGTTTTTCCAATGGCTGAGCTATCGTAAAGCAAAATTTACCCGCTATCCTGAATTCGGGATCGCTATTCCTACCACTTATGCCATTCATGGCATTGACGTTTCCCGTTACCAGCACATGATTGCCTGGGAAGAGGTAAAGGCAATGAAAGTGAAGGATATTCAACTGGGCTTTGCTTTCATCAAAGCAACCGAAGGGATTGGAAATACTGACCCGCAATTCAGAAGGAATTGGAAAAAGGCAAGGGCCAATGATATTATACGGGGAGCCTATCATTTTTTTATTCCTTCTAAAGATGGAAAGCTGCAGGCGGAGAATTTTATTGATAAAGTGGAGCTGGAACCCGGCGACCTGCCTCCGGTACTGGATATTGAGCAACTCAATGGAACGTCTCCTGCACAGCTCAAAAAGGAATTGATCGAATGGCTGATCGTAGTAGAAAATTATTATGGCGTTAAGCCCGTCATTTATACCAACGTGGATTTTTACAAGCGAAATCTCGGCAGTGATTTTGACAGTTACCCGTTATGGGTGGCACACTATTACCAGGAACAGCAACCCCGCATCAACCGGGGCTGGGCTTTCTGGCAGCACAATGATGCAGGCAATGTAAATGGTATTACTTCCAAGGTTGACTTCAATGTTTTTAGCGGAGACTCGGTGGAGTTTAGAAATCTGCTGATCAAATAGAACTTTACCCCGGCGGCCTTGTTGAATTACTGTAACTTGTTTTTTACTAAAACTGACCGAATGGAACAAGGCTGGGACCCGGAAATCAAAAGTTTTTTTAAGAAGATCATGAACTCCATCTCAATAACCCTTTTGTGGCTGATGATCATGGCTACAAGTGGCTTGTATTTCGGACTGGCTTTTAGTAATGGAAACCCCGTTATCTACACTATTATTTTCTACATTGTTTTAACAGGCAGTTTTGCCTGGCTTGTGGTTTATCTCTATCGCACCTGGAATAAGTAACTTTTAACTTCCTGTTTCGTAGAACATAAAATACCTTTCAGTACGGATAATGTCAATGGCAAAAATCTGTATTTTAGGAACTTATTATCAATCAGCATGTACCTGAAACAAACCAGCCGGACCTTTGTAATCGTTGGCGCTTTGATCATTTGGACAATTAAGTTTCTCATCCGTCCCCTGCATCTGTGGGATGAAGGGAAGTTTTTCCTTGGTATTGCCCCTAACCTGCTGGGGTCATTCCTGATTCCTTTTGGAGCTTACTGGTTCTTCAGTGGAAGAAATTTTTTAGTAGCTAGAATATTCAGGATACAATCATCGTACGATCTGCGGCTGGTTTGCCTGATGGGATTCGGGATGCTGATCGTGAATGAGTACCTGCAGCGGATACCTTTTTTTGGAAGAACGTTTGACTATAATGATATCATTTTCTCTTCGATAGGATTGGTAATATCCCATTTTGTTTTTGAGAAACTACAGCAAAGAGAATTGCAGCAAGCTGGTTAACTGCTGTGATCGGCTACGATCACCCATTTACGATTTATTTTGCGGAGTAATAATGTATAATGACCACCCACATCACCAATACTTCTTTTTAAAAACCATTTACCTACTA
Organism: Chitinophagaceae bacterium; assembly: GCA_016786805.1. Lineage (GTDB taxonomy): Bacteria > Bacteroidota > Bacteroidia > Chitinophagales > Chitinophagaceae > CADEDV01. The sequence goes on from JAEUVP010000113.1 coordinate 3,291, forward strand.
CCTGGAAGTATTTCCGGGAAATTTTTTCCAGCTTGATCAGGGTGAAAGTGAGTTTTCCCATTGCGGCTGTATCAGGATACCCTTTTTTATAGTTATTCAGTGTATTGGTCCAGCCATACGTGACGCCGCTTTTACCAATAAACATTAATGAGTCATTCTCCCAATAACCTTTCATAAAACTTTCAATATCGCCGCGGTTCCAGGCAGCTGTTTGTTCAGCCAATAAATTCCGTATTGTCTTTTCATCTTTGGATTGCGCAGTACTTACAAACGCAAAGGCCAGCAGGATGAAAAGAAGAGTTGATTTCATACGATCAATTTAATGACCAAGTTAATAAAAGAAAAGGATCAGTGATTGCAATCATCCGCATGTGCATGATCATGAATGCGGCAGGAGCGGTAATTGATAACGTGGGCGGCAACAATAAAAACTACAGCCGGGATCAGTAACCAGGTGGCATAGTGGATAAAAAACTGCTTCAGTACCAGGCAGGCAAAACCGGCGATGAATAATGAAAAGGGTAACCAGCTATGATGATGTTTCCGGAAACCATGAAAGAGAGCATAGGTACCGATGAGGAAAGCAAGGGCGATCATCCCGGCTTCAAAGACAAAATTGTCAATGATATTGAAACCAAATAAAGGAAGACTCGTCATGAAAAGGGGCAATAAGGCACAGTGAATGGCACAAGCCAGCGAGGCTCCAATACCCAAGGCATCCCAGTTGATCTTTAGTTTCATGAAGAGGGCAAAAATAACAAAAAGCAACATAGTTGCAAAATCTTTGATCAAGTCTTTTTGAAACCGGTAAAATCATTGAAGGCTTGTTAACTTTGCAACTTATTCTATTGTTATGACTAAAAAGCAGGGCCTTTATACAGCGTTTTTTGTGGGATTGATCATTATTTTTTACCTGGTGATTAGTCCGTGGATCAGCCGGAATGATACCATTTCCGATGTAATGCCTTTCGCTTTTTTGAACCAGGATGGCAAGATGGTGACCAATAAAGATGTGGAAGGAAAGGTGTATGTGGCAGAGTATTTTTTTACCACCTGCAAAGGTATCTGTCCGAAGATGAACAGCAATATGCGGAAAGTGTATGATGCATTCAAGGACGAAAAAGATTTCCTGATCCTTTCCCATACCTGCATGCCTGAAGTGGATTCTGTGCCTGTCTTAAAAAAATATGCGGATTCGATGAAGGTGAACACCGATCAATGGATCTTCCTGACAGGCCGGAAAGACAGTTTATATAATATGGCCAGGGTTAGTTACACCATTGATGACCCGGTGAATAACCTCAAGACGGTTGCGGATGATTTTTTACATACGCAATTCTGGGCATTGGTTAATAAGCAAGGAAAAGTGAAAAAAATATATGATGGCCTGAAGGATAGTGAAGTGGAGGCCCTGATAAGACAAATTAGAAGACAACTTAAAAAGTAAAAAACTTTTTATGGGAAAAGATGTAAAAGAAATATTGAAAAACAATAGCCTCAGTATCACCGGCAGCCGGGAAAAGATACTGGGTCTTTTCCTGGAGCAACCCGGTGCCCTGGCTCATGGTGATATTGAAAAAAGAGCTGGTGAGAAATTTGACCGTGTTACCGTTTACAGAACACTGCAGACATTCGTTGAGAAAGGGATCATTCATACGATACCTACAGCTGATAATTCTATTCGTTACGCATTATGTAAAGATGATTGTAAAGAAGGCCACCACCATGATCATCATGTTCATTTTGTATGTACCAAATGTAATATCACTTACTGCCTGGATGATGTGGTTACTCCTGAATTGAAATTGCCCAAGGGATATACGTCGACGCATATAGAAGTAGTGGCGGAAGGAATTTGTAAGAATTGTAAATAGACCTTCGTGTAAAAAATAAGCCCCGGTGTAGAAACAGCGGGACTTAAGGTTAAGGCTCTGATTAGTAGCTATTTTATAATTCGGTTGTTAGTATCTCATTTGCTGAATCAAAAATAGTGTCTCGTTTTCAATTTCTGAAATTTCAACCGTACCACTTTCTGGGTATTTTCACTAAGATTTTGCTAAAGCAAGCATTTCCTGCTGTACAAACCGCATTAATTCATTGATATGTGCCGGAGAAAAGTCAAAACGAAGGCCGGCAGCCTGGAATAATTCTGGCAGTGTCCGGGTGCCGCCCAGGTCCAATGCGTTGATATAATTCTCCACAGCTGCATCCGGGTTTTTCTTATACTGCATCCAGAGACCGATGGCTCCCAGTTGTGCTATGCCATATTCAATGTAATAAAAGGGTACTTCAAACAAATGCAGTTGCCGTTGCCAGCCATAACGGCGATATTCTTCCAGCCCTGAAAAGTCAATGACGGGTGAAGAAAATTCATCCAGTATAGTTAACCACTTTGCAGCTCTTTCTTCTTCTGTATGCCCGGGGTTTTCAAATACCCAATGCTGAAATTTATCAATCGTAGCGATCCAGGGAAAAATGGTGATCACCCTTTCTAATTGTTGTTCTTTGGCTCTTAACAATTCTTCCTCACTGTCAAAAAATACTTCCCAGTGGTCCATGCTGAACAGCTCCATACTCATACTGGCCACTTCTGCTATTTCGGTAGGGTATTCTTTGAAGCCATTCAGTTCAAGATCATGCGATAAAAAAGAATGAATAGCATGGCCACCTTCGTGTACCATGGTCGTCACATCATCAAGCTGCCCGGCTGCATTCATAAATATGAAAGGAGCCCCGCTTTCAGCTAAAGGACAATTGTATCCACCCGGTGCTTTTCCTTTCCTGCTTTCAAGGTCCAGGTGACCCATAGCTTTCATTTGTTGCAAACACTCAGCAAAAAAGGGACGCAGTTTGGTAAAGCAGGCAATCGTTTTTTCGGTGAGTTCTTCGCCTGTTTTAAAAGGGCGGAGTGGTTGTATACCGGCTGGTTCTGCTTCTACATCCCATGGACGCAGGCTATCAAGACCCAGTTTTTTCTTTTTTGCTTCATAGATCTGGTTCACCAGCGGCATCACATGCAGTTTAACGGCTTCATGAAAATGGAAACAATCTTCTTTGTTGTAATCAAAGCGGCCCAGTTCAGCAAAACGAAAATCACGGTAATTGGTAAAGCCAGTATTCAATGCCACCTGGTGACGTTTCTTCAGCAGGTTAGTATACAGATCATTTAACGGCTTTTTGTCTTCTAATCTCCGGTCGTTGATCTTACGGTACACTTCCTCTCTCAATTCCCTGTTAGGGTCTTCTAAAAACTTAGCAGCTTGTTGCAGGGTATATTCCTGGTCATTGACCTGCACGGTCATTTTCCCGGCGATCACACCAAACTGCTGTTGCATCACATTCAGATCGGCCTGGATAGGGATATTGGCTTCCCGGAACAGGTCAATATTCTTTTTTACATTCCGCAGATAGGTAAAATATTTTTGCTGATCGAGTTCTTTGGTAAAAGGGCAATCCAGTAGTTTTTTATTCAGTTTATCTGACCAGGGCTGGACCTTTGGCTGTATCTCCATCATAAAGAACGTGAAGGCTTCCTCGAGTTCTTTATTTTCTGTATCGCAGGTCATGCGGATCTGTCTCCAGCAGGCATCCTCGCTGATCACTGCTTCCAGCTCGCTGGCATCCTTCAACCATTGTTCCAGACCAGCTGAAGAACTGATAACCCGTTCATCGAGATTTTTAAAGTAGGGTTCCAGGGTAGTCCAATCTTTTACCACAAAATCAGCTGGTAAAAAATGACGGGGTAATTTTTGTATCACTGCGGCAGTATTCATGATCATGATAATAAAAAGAACAAGCTACAAACACGGGCAAATGCCCGGAGCCGGTAGCTTGGTTATTAAAATAAGTTTGCTTATTTCTTTTTAG
>JAEUVP010000136.1 GCA_016786805.1 Chitinophagaceae bacterium
TGGCAATCTCCCGGGGCTTATCGAAGCGGTAAAAAGAAAATTTCTTCTTACTGAATTCACTGCTGATGGAACAGGATATCCAAAAAATTATTGTTGATAAGAATAGCAGTTGGCGCATGGTATGCTAATATAATTTATTAACACCGGTAAACCGGATTTACTCTTATCGCCTGTAAACCTGTACAGGTTTGCCGCAGGCCATATTTATTTTTCTTCCTTCTCCGGAAACTTTAACTTAGAAAGATATAATTCTACTATGCACACAGAAGAACAAAACCATTGCCCGCAGGAAAGCAGGCGATCTTTTTTAAAACAATCCACGGCCCTGGCAGCCCTGGCCACTGCTTCTCCTTTATTGGTAAAGGCAGCGGAAAACGAAGAAAAGATCAATGCGTATTTTGAAAAAGTGCCTTTGCAACTGGAAATTAATGGCCAGTTGCAGAACCTGTCGGTTGAACCCCGGGTTACTTTACTGGACCTGTTGCGGGAACAACTGGGACTGACCGGCACCAAGAAAGGTTGTGATCATGGACAATGCGGTTGCTGCACGGTGCATGTGGATGGGAAACGGATCAACTCCTGTTTATCACTGGCCGTGATGAACCAGGGTAAAAAGATCACCACGATTGAAGGACTTGCCAACGGCGAACAACTGCATCCCATGCAGGAAGCATTTATGAAGCATGATGGTTTCCAGTGTGGCTATTGCACACCGGGGCAGATCATGTCGGCCATAGGTTGTATACGGGAAGGCCATGCCAACAGTGCAGAAGATATCCGGGAGTATATGAGTGGTAATATCTGCCGCTGCGGTGCTTATCCCAATATTGTGGATGCGATCATGGAAGTAAAACAAGGAGGGCAAAAAGTATGATCAACTTTGAATATGTAAAAGCTAATTCCGCCAAAGCAGCTTCGGAAGCAAGGATCAAAAATGGAGCCTCGCAGTTTATTGCCGGCGGCACCAACCTGGTTGACCTGATGAAAAAAGGTATCACAGCACCGGAACGGCTGATTGATATCAATGCACTGCCGTTAAAAGAGATCAGCCTTACTGCAAAGGGATTAAGTATTGGTGCCTTAGTGCCAAACAGTGTTGCGGCAGAACATGAAACAGTGAAAACAAAATATCCCCTGCTGGCGATGGCATTGAATGCCGGTGCGTCTGCACAATTGCGCAATATGGCTACCGTGGGTGGTAATATCATGCAGCGAACACGTTGTTCCTATTTCTACGATACTACGATGCCCTGCAATAAAAGAAACCCCGGAACCGGTTGCAGTGCGGTAGAAGGATATAACAGGATGCATGCGATTTTTGGTGCCAGTGATCAATGTATTGCTGTTCACCCCAGCGATATGTGCGTGGCATTAGCGGCACTGAATGCAACTGTGCAAGTGAGCGGAACAAAGGGTACAAGAAAAATTCCCTTTGCTGATTTCCATAGACTGCCGGGAGATACGCCACACTTGGATAATAATTTACAGGTGGGTGAACTGATCACAGATGTATCTATCCCCACTAATACTTTTAATAAAGCCTATTATCTGAAAGTTCGTGACCGTTTATCGTATGCCTTTGCCTTAGTATCTGTTGCAGTTGCATTAGATGTTAAAGACGGCATGATCCGGTCTGCAGCGATTGCCATGGGTGGTGTGGCCCATAAACCCTGGCGACTGTACGAAGTAGAAAAATTGCTGACCGGTAAAACGATCAGCAAGGAACTGTTTACAGAAGCAGCGTCAATAACGATGGCCGGTGCCAAAACATATACCCACAATCAATACAAGATCAAACTGGGCAAGGCGGCAATCATTGAAGCATTGACCAAAGCAACGAGCTGATTCATTTAGCAGTAACTATTCAAATCTTTCAAGCATTTTCTATGGATACAAATAATTTATACGATATACCTCCCTTCGCAGATGATGACCGGGTGGATGGATTAGCGA
>JAEUVP010000157.1 GCA_016786805.1 Chitinophagaceae bacterium
CAACGCAGGTTCAGGTTCAATTTGATACAGTCATTGACCGTACCGGATAACCGGACACCTGTTATAAAGGTCTCATCAATGGCAAAGCCCAGTTCTTTTACTTCCTGTTCCAGGTAAGGAGCCAGCCTCTTGGGGCAGGTAACGATAATAACCGATCTGCTGGTATATACATTCATACGGGCTAAAGGTAAAGCCTTCCTGCTGATACTGTTATATTAATTAGACCGGCCAAAAAAGAACGGGCTTTACTGAAAATATATCCCCTTTTCCGGCGTTAATAGAAAGATTAAAATCCAAATCTGTGAAAAAACTCTACTTTTTTGCCTTGCTGGCAATCTCCTTGGGCATCAATGCCCAGAAGAAAGTTGATCTTGACCGCTTTCGTTTTTCGGTACAATACCGTTCGCTGCCCAAAATGCAAATTGACAGTACTTACCGCACTTACAACGTGGAAGTGGAAGGCACCCGGCTGATGCAATCATTCCTGAATGAAATGTCGCCGGAAAATTCGGTCTTGCTGGAAGGCTGGAGAAAATTGCCCCAGGATGGTCATCTTGATATCAAAGTGAAGTTAGGTGACCTGGTACCTGAATCGGTATCCGTGAAAGAAAGGATTGAAACATCCAAGAACAGGGCCGGGCAGGTTAGTACCAAAACCTATTACCGGCAGGAAGTAGTTTATTCATTCGAAGCACTGGCTACTATTACCGATTACAAAGGAGCTCATATCATGGACCAGGAACTGGCCGGCAGAGGGAATAAACAAGTGTACAGAAGCCCTGAGTTTGCCAGCCGTATTCTTGCAGAAGGATATTTTGCATTGAATTCATTAACTGTAACCAAAGAATTGTACCAGGGCTGTGTAACAAGAGCCATGCATTACCTGAGCGAACGCATCACGGATAATTTTGGTTTCAATGCAGTTACCTCGAATGATTTTATGTGGATCGTTGACAGCAGGAAACACCCTGAATATACAGCACACCGCCAGGCTTTCCAGCAGATCAGTGAAGTATTGTTCAATATGAATGCTAACACTTCTATTGATGGGGCAAGGGAGCAATTGAAACCGGTGATCGATTATTTTGAAAAAATCAAACGCATCTATTCTTCCACCAGTAAACACGACCGGAAGATGAAATATGCCAGCTATTTTAACCTGGCTGTCTTGTATTATTACCTGGATGATCCGCAGGCCATGATGAAAGAAGCCAAAGGATTAGAGCTGAATGATTATGATGCAAAGGATGCAAGAGGCTTTGTGCAAACAGCCACCTGGTTAAAAAATCTCTTTGAACAAAATAATATTTACACCCGGCATTTCACGATCAACCCGGCTGCATTCAAAGGGCCTTATGAGAAAGCGGAGGTAACGGCCAAATAAGAACGACAGTTACAGTATCCTCCTGTATGTTATTCTATTTATCAGGGATCTCTTCCTCCTTAATTCCTGTTCCCCGTATCTGGTTATACATACTATGCATAACCTGCATGTGAGGAGCAGTAAGTACAGCCAATCCGAGAATAAAATACAGCATGACAGCTTCGTTATTACTGTACATAAAACCAGCTAGCCCGGAGACGCCAATACCAGCCAGAGCAAGTAAAGCAAAAAAAGAAATTTGTTTCATTATGACCTTGTACGAATAGTTCCCTGATTTACGCAGGTAGGATATAATATTCTGTAATGATAATACGGAATGCCATACCACAAAATAAAATGTAAACCCGGTCAATAAAGGAAGATGATAAAGAATAAAAACGAGCAAGCCAAAATGAAGTAAGAACGTATCCGTTACCAATACAGTGTTTTTTTGGCTGATAAAGTAGAGAAAAATGCAGCAGAAGAAAAACACCAGGGCAACTGAAAGTAGAATATACCTGTTTTTTTCAACAAGGTCAATAAATGGCAGCATATCTGTAGCATACCCTGAAGTCTCCAAAAACTGCTTAAGGTCTGCTGCATTGCCCAACAGTATCACACTAAGGATTACCAATCCGTAACTCGCCACCACTATTTTCCCCACCAGGGTATTTGTTGCTAAAAAAAATAAATCCGTTTCGCCAAAATGATATGCTGCAAAAAGAAGGAAACAAAGCAAACCTGCTACGGGGAAAAAATAAATAACACATCCAAAAATAAGTAGTCGGCTGATATATACGGACAGGAAACCAAGAACAGTAAATGAACTGTTGCGCCCCCTTGCATTCTGGCTACCTACCAACAGATCTGCGGCACCATGTGGTATACCCAGCAACACAATACCGGCAATAAAAAAAATAAAATGCCATTCTATGGGAGCGGCCCGGATATAATCCCGGCACAGGAAGAGAATAAACCCGGCTATCAATAAAAAAATTCTCATCATTACTGAACATTAAAAAACCGGGAGTGACTGCCATACATGACAGTACTCCCGGAAAACTATTATGCCTTAGCCAGTTCTTTATCAGACTGCGCCAATGCATAGATCACCAAACCAAAACCTATTTTATTGATTGCATCACCGATATTATATACTACGTCCAGTGATACACCTTCCAGTACTTTTATACCAAATAATCCTCCTTCAGTTCCGGCAATATATCCAACGGGATAAATAGCCCATCCCACCAGTACAAACCAGGCCAGTGTTCTAACTGCTTTAGCAACAGCAGGACCAGCATTGCCTGCCAATTTAGCCACATCACCAAACCAGATCAGGTATACTATATAGAAGTAACCAATGCTGCTTACAAAACCCCATATCCAGCTTTGTTTCTCTGCAGGATAAATCGCTTCACCAATGTAACCCGTTACCAGCATAAATACTGAAGCAGCCACCAGTTTCCAAAGCAATCCCATTTTTGCCCCTGACTTTTTTGTAATCAGGTAAAACTCCACACACATTAATGGAACCGTTAACAGCCAATCCACATAACGGAAGAAAGTAGGAGACTCATTGGTGGCAAGGTTGTAGTCCCGCATGTAATAATAATGTACAGCAGCAATAAAAGTGATGAGACCAGATATTAAAATGGAGGTTCTCCACTTTTTATCTGTATTCCACATCTCAAAAAAGAAAAACAAAGAAGCTGCAAGCATGGCCATACAGCCAATAAAGAAAGTAAAGGCAACATAATTGTCGTTGGAGATAGCTTTTATCTCCAGGAGGGTAAAATTCATATCTGTACTTTTTAGTGGTTAAAGAAAGAATTTCTGAAAATGCTGTTTAATGTATTTTATGAATGATTAAACAGTATACGAGTTAGAAAAGTTGCTGAATTTTCAAAATTTTTTGAAATAAAGAAATTACCGGCCTGTTTGTTCAATGAAAAGTGTTTACTGAAAAGAATTGATAAACAAAAGATATTCGCTGGCCAGGAAGTCAAAAAAACATAGTTATGTTTTTTGTTTAACCATTTCAAAAGGCAGGAATAATTTGTTTAACAACTGCTGGAAAAGTAAAGTAATAAAGCAGTGTCGTGAACCAATGGTGAACCCGGTAGTTGTACACTTAGTAATAACTACTTCCATAATTTTAAAACCAAACAAATGAAAAGAGTATTTCAATCACTTCTACTGGGTTTGTCCCTTGTCGCATCAACCACTTCATATGCACAGGAAAAAGACATTGTTGATATTGCCGCAGGGTCAGCAACCCATACCACCTTAGTAGCAGCCGTTAAGGCAGCAGGTCTTGTTGAAACATTAAAAGGTGCGGGTCCCTTCACGGTATTTGCACCTGTGAATGATGCATTTGCAAAATTACCGGCTGGTACTGTTGAATTTCTGCTGAAGCCGGAAAACAAAGAGGCCCTGGTGAAGATCCTGACTTACCATGTAGTGGCTGGTTCACTGGATGCAGCGACAGTAGTGGCAGCTATTAAAGCTGGCAACGGCAAAGCGGCAGTAAAAACAGTAAGCGGTAATACGCTGACAGCATCTTTGGAAAATGGTAAAGTAAAATTAACTGATGAAAAAGGTGGAACCGCATTCGTGACCCTGGCCGATTTAAAAGGAAGCAATGGGATCATACATGTAATTGATACGGTTGTATTACCCAAATAATACAAAAGCCGTACTCTACCCAACCACAACCCCCGTTTTCCGGGGGTTTATTTTTTTACCAGGTCATCGCTTCCCAGCAAAAAAGAAATAATAATTATTGGGCCGGATTGGTCTTTATTTTAGCCGGCATTTTTACAGTTACCGGGGAACCTTTCGCCAGGAATACAGAATGGGGCTGGCAGCCGGTGATATAGGGGATAAATTCTTTTCCATATAAGTTTTCGATATCACATTGAATAGAAAAATCAGTTACCGGGTAAATTTGCCAGCGGGGATGTTGTACTCCATATTCTATAGTAGTGTTCCTGTTGAGCATATTGTACCCAAAATAATGTTCAAATATAAATTCGGCAGCAGATGCCACGGGTATATCTTCCGGCACCGGACTTGCTTGAATACTTATCCTGTTCACCGCCTGTCTTCTTTTTTGCCAGTTGTATTCCACCTGCAAAGTATTAGCGGTCTCCACGATCTTGTGATTCATCCTGGCGGTACTGTAATGTTCGTTGTATAATAAATTGGCCAGGCCCGATACAAGGGGTTTGGGAACAATTTCGGAAACAAACCCCACTCCCCTCCTCCAGTTTGTACCATCAAACCGCTTGATGTAATAACGCAGGTTGGCTTCCTCGAAGTTTACATGCCAGGGCCATTTCACACCAAGCACCCGGGTATCATTAAACAGGAACCCGACAATACTAACCAGCGCCTTGCCTTCATAAAAATCTATCTCCGTACCGGGAGGAATATGTTTGTGCAGCACCGCAGGATCGACTTCGTAATTCAGCATCGCCAGGTATTCCCAACGGGCTGACAAAAAATAGAGGTCACGCATGGCCGGTAATTTTAAGAGGATTGACTCCTGGTTTCGCATACCTGAAACGTCCTAATGGATTTGTTGCATAATAACCATCAAGACCATTACTGCAAACAGAACCGGCTTTCTGAAGATCAATAAAACCATCCTGCTGCAATAAACCCTCTGCCAGAAATACGGTTTCAATTTTGCCAATAACAAGAAAAGTACCATTGATCTTAACCGGAATAATTTCCTGCAGGGATAAAGCATACTTAACCACACTCTCCCTGACGAACGGGGCCGGAAATCCTTCCCGGAATTCAGGACTCAGGCCGACCTTATCAAATTCGCTTATACCTTCCGGATATTTTGCACTCGCCTGGTGGGCTTGTTCCAAAAAAGAAAAGTGGATGTGATTGATCGTATAAAAACCCGATGACTCAATATTGGTGATCGTATGTGGTGCAGCTTCCCGGGGACGGTTGATATAACCAACCAATGCCGGATCGGCACCGATATGAATGATGTTGCTGAAAACACCCAGATTGGTTTGCCCCTGCTGATTGATAGTCCCCAATAAACTCACCGGTTTAAAACCAGATAAACAATTAATGAAATTTGCCCGGTAAAACCTTTCCCAGGATTCGATAACTACACGATTTACTACAATCATACATTTACTTTATCCCACTAAAACAAATCCTGCCGGGAAAAGTTTCAAACTACATTGTTTG
>JAEUVP010000173.1 GCA_016786805.1 Chitinophagaceae bacterium
TCCCGGCATTGATGATGGCCGGCCCACCGCCTGCAAATGTCAACCAGCAGCCCCCTGCTCAAAATGACATTTATCACAAAATCCGATGAGTAATATCAATTGGCCGGGGAGGTATTGGCCATGTAACTATTGTCACTCATTTTTTCGGTGCTGGAAATGAAATTTGCAGATAGAAAACAGGTAATGAGTATTATAGATAGGATCAAAAGTGGCTGGACCACATTAAAGTTCGTCCGGGTTGGGCTGGGTAGCTTAATTTTGTACTCCTCGATTGAATCAGGGCAGGTGCCCGGGATAATTGTGGGAGGGATTTTTACCCTGTTCTCCTTATTAACCGACGGGGTATGTTGTGCAGGTGGCTGTTATACTCCTGCTTCAAAAAAAGATCTTTCAAAAACAGGGGATATTGAATATGAAGAGTTGGGTGTTAAATAATAAATTACTCATTGCCGGCGTCCTTCTCGGTGCTGTCGGCGGGTATATTTACTGGCAGCAGATCGGTTGCAGCAGCGGCACCTGTGTCATTACTTCCAAATGGCCCAACAGCACCGCTTATGGTGGATTGATGGGTGGTTTATTATTCAGTATGTTCAAAAAAGAAAAAAATGCAAACAACAAGCAATCATAAAGAGAGTTTTGGTGAGATCATTAATGGCAATACACCTGTGCTGGTTGATTTTTTTGCAGAATGGTGCGGCCCCTGCAAACTGATGAAACCGGTACTGGAAGAGTTACACAAGCGGATGGGCAATAAAGTTCGCATCCTGAAAATAGATATTGATAAAAGCCCGGCTGCCGCCCAGGCATTGCAGATACAAAGTGTTCCCACCCTGATGCTGTTTCAAAATGGGAAACCCTTATGGAGAAAATCAGGTGTGGTACAGGCCCTACAGTTAGAAAAAATCATTGAACAACACGCATCCACCAACTAATAAAAAAAGAATGCCGGAAAAAAAAGAACACAGGGGGTATTTAGCATCTGCATTGACCTGTCATTGCCCCCGCTGCCGGGAAGGAAAATTATTCAAACACCCCGTACGACTGAGTTTCAAGAAGAACCTGGAAATGAACAAGACCTGCCCTGTTTGTGGCCAGGCTACAGAAATAGAAGTAGGTTTCTACTATGGTACCAGCTATGTCAGCTATGCGATAACGGTAGCCCTGAGTGTTTCCACCCTTGTGGCCTGGTGGGTATTGATCGGCTTTTCCACCGATGATAACCGGTTCTTTTACTGGCTGGGTGCCAATGCGGTGTTTTTGATCTTCTTACAGCCCTGGATCATGCGGCTGAGCCGCAGCCTCTGGATCTCCTGGTTTGTAAAATATGACCCCGACTGGAAGAATAGCCAGCCCATTGACTTTTCGGAGCGGTTAAATCCTGACCAAGCCAACAACTGGTAAGGCAAGAATCCCTATTTTTGCAGCCCTTTAGCAATGGAGACTTGTCCGAGTGGTTGAAGGAGCACGCCTGGAAAGTGTGTATACCTCTAAAGGGTATCAAGGGTTCGAATCCCTTAGTCTCCGCAGTAATTCCTCTTTAATCAGGGGAATTTTTAGTTTATAGAACCAAACAGTTTTTTAGCATTAGAAGTAGTAACTGCTGCTACTTCTTCCATTGTACACTGTTTGATTGTAGCAATTTTTGACAGCACATATTTCACGTAAGAAGGTTCATTTTGTTTGCCCCGGAAAGGCACCGGTGCCAGGTAGGGCGCATCTGTTTCCAGCAGCAGGTTGTCCAAACTTATATCTTCAATGGCCTTATCCAAGCCAGAGTTCTTAAATGTGACAACCCCGCCAATACCGAGGTAAAAACCAAGATCAGCGATCTTTTTTGCCTGACCGGCATTCCCGGAAAAGCAATGAAAAACGCCTTTTAACCGCCCGTTCTGGTGGCTGACCACCACCTCAATGCACTCATCCGTGGCATTCCGGGAGTGGATGGCAATGGGAATATCATAGTGTAGCGCCCATTCAATTTGCCGATGGAAGGCCTTGTATTGCTGCTCCGTAAAGGTTTTATCCCAGTAAAAATCGAGGCCGATCTCCCCGATGGCTGCAAAGGGACGTTGAGCGAGGTAATCTTCCACTATTTTCAGCTCTGCTTCATAATTCTCTTTTACATAACAAGGATGCAAGCCCATCATACTGGTACACTGACCGGGGTGTTCCGCTTCCAGCTTCAGCATCTGCCCGTGGGTGGTTGAATCAATGGCAGGCAGGAGTATTTTTTCAACTCCTTCCTTTTCAGCCCGTTGAAGCATCCCTACTCTGTCCTTTTCAAACTCTTCGAGGTAAATATGTGCATGTGTGTCCACCAATCTCATTCCGGCCGGGTTTTTGGGCAAAACTCTGTAAAAACTTTAAGAAACCATTAAACCTCAGTCAATAAAAGCCATCTCACTGCCGTTAAATTATTACAACATAAAACCATGTTTATGAAACTACGGTTCTCCTTGGCCCAACTGGTGACCATTTTTTCCATCCTTTCCATCGTTTTCATCGTATCCTGTTCGAAAGAAAAAAGTACAGGTACCGATGCCCAGGAAGAGGAAGTATCAATGGTCTCCAGCGAATCTGATGCTGAAGCAGAAACCATTTTTAATGGTGTGTTCGACGATGTGATGGGAGTGAATGATGATGTGGGCATGTCTGGCACTGGTATCTTTGGACGTTCTGCAACTGGCGGTGACACCGGAACCCCGGGCACAGAAAGGCCCAATGCCTGCTTTACAGTTACCATTACCCGTCCTACCAGTAACCCATTCCCGGTGCGAATAGTAATTGATTTCGGACCTACTCCTTGCATGGGCCCGGATGGTCACACCCGGAAGGGTAAGATCATAGCAGAATACACGAACAGGTTGCTCGTTCCCGAAGCGGTGGCCACTACTACTTTTGATGGATTTTATTTCGA
>JAEUVP010000200.1 GCA_016786805.1 Chitinophagaceae bacterium
AAAGTGAAATTGTACCCCAACCCCGCTACTTCTTACATCACATTTGATCTGCAGAACAATTACCAGAAAGGAATGTCTGTGCAGGTATTTCACATGCTGGGAAAAAAAATGTTTGAAAGTCAGAACATTGGAGAGAAGACCATCATTAATCTCACTGATTTTAACAGGGGGGTTTATATTTACCACCTCAGGGACCAAAGCGGCAAGCTGATCGAGTCTGGAAAATTCCAGGTTTCCAAGTAAAATTTTTTGTTCCTGGCTGAAATCACTGAACCTGTACGATCAGGAACTTCAGGTATTGTGTATTTTCTAATCCCCAAATGATCGGGTGATCTGCTGCTTGTGCCTGGAATACTACCTGTCTTATTTTTCTCCTGGCATCTTTGGCAGCCATATCAATGATCTGCAGAAAAAGTTCTGCATGTACAAGGTTTGTACAGGAGGAGGTAACTAAAAAGCCTCCGGGCTTTACCAGTTTCATTCCCCGCAGATTGATCTCCTTATACCCTGTAATTGCTTTTTGTATCGTTTCCCTGCTCTTTGTAAATGCCGGAGGGTCCAGCATTACTACATCATACTGCCTGCCATCCTTACCCCATTGTTTCAGTACATCAAAGGCATTGGCTGTTTCAAAATGACAAATTTTATCTAATCCATTTAATGCTGCATTTTTATTGGCTTGCTGTACGGCATTCTCCGAAATATCCAGTCCCAGCACAGATTTAGCACCGTAATGGGCAGCATGAATTTCAAATGTTCCTGTATACGTAAATGCTCCCAGCACATCAGCTCCTTTTACAATATGCTGAATGGCCCTTCGGTTATCTTGCTGGTCTAAGAAATAACCCGTCTTTTGCCCATTCTCAATATCCACATGAAATTTCAACCCATTCTCGTTGATGATGATCTTTGTATCGAAGGGTGCTGATAAAAATCCTTTTTGTTGTGGCAAGCCTTCCAGTTCCCTTACAGGTACATCGTTTCGTTCATAAATCCCTTTGGGCTGGAAAATACTGTTGATCGCTTTTACAATAGCCGGCTTCCACACATCTATTCCGAGGGCCAGTGTTTGAATAACAAAATAGTCATTGAATTTATCGATGATGAGTTGAGGCAATGAATCCGCCTCTCCAAAAACAAGACGGCAATTTTCGGTATAACCCAGTTTTTTCCTGTACTCCCAGCATTGGGCGATCCTGTCATGAAAGAATTGCTCATTGATGTCATCCTTCTTATCCCTTGACAGCAATCTTACCACGATCTGTGACTTGGGATTATAATACCCCTTGCCCACAAACTTTTTATCGTATGTAAAGACAGTCACTGTCTCCCCACCCGCCAGGTCCCCTTCCACTTTTTCCACTTCATTATTGAAGATCCAGGGGTGACCGTTTACGACCCGGGGCGATATTTTTCTTTTCAGATAAACGTTGCTCATAAAGGGCTGCAAGCTACTGAATTTGACGGGGCTAACGAAAGTAAAACCTACCCTTTTCATGACATGCAGCAGCTGCCTGTCCGGTCATTTTGTCTCCAAACAGCCTACCTTCCGGCAAATACAGGGGTTGGCAATATTCTTGACAACCTTACCTTTGCAAACAATTTGATCAAAATGGCAGAAAAAGACATGATGGAACAAGAGAATAACGGCAACGTGGATATCAATACCGACGAGAGTGTTAGCGGCAGTACACATCTGAACGAGCCTGTGGCTGAAGAATCTGCCCTTGAAAAACTGAAGGCCGAACTGGAGGATGCGAGGGATAAATTCATCCGCAAAGTGGCAGAATTCGACAATTTCAAACGCAGGAGTGCCAAAGAAAGGATAGAGCTGATCCAGACAGCCGGGAAAGAGGTAATTACAGACCTGCTGAATGTTTTGGATGATTGCGACCGTGCTCAAAAACAGCTGGAAACAAGCACTGATGCTGCTGCTATAAAAGAAGGTGTGATGCTGGTCTTCAATAAACTTCGCAATACCCTGCAGTCAAAAGGTGTGAAAGCAATGGAGACCATACAACAGGAATTTAACCCAGACCTGCATGAAGCTATCACCGAAATACCGGCACCAACCGATAACCTGAAAGGAAAGGTTGTGGATGAAGTAGTGAAAGGATATTACC
This sequence comes from Chitinophagaceae bacterium, assembly GCA_016786805.1. GTDB lineage: Bacteria > Bacteroidota > Bacteroidia > Chitinophagales > Chitinophagaceae > CADEDV01. The sequence continues at coordinate 2,124 of JAEUVP010000200.1, forward strand.
TGAATGATAAGATCATTCGTCACGCAAAAGTTGTAGTAGGGAAATAATACGTATCATGGCAAAAAGAGATTATTACGAAATATTAGGTGTGGCAAAAGGTGCTTCTGCTGACGAGATCAAAAAAGCATATCGCAAAGTAGCCATGCAATATCACCCTGACCGTAACCCCGGTGATAAGGCTGCTGAAGAAAAATTCAAAGAAGCGGCTGAAGCCTATGAGATTTTAAGTGATGCTGATAAGAAAGCACAATACGACCGCTATGGTCATGCCGGCGTAAGCGGTAATGGTCGTGGTGGTTTCAGCGGTGGCCAGGGCATGAATATGGATGATATCTTCAGCCAGTTCGGTGATATTTTTGGTGATGACCTTTTTGGAAACTTTTTTGGTGGACAACAAAGAGGCGGTGGTCGAGGAGGTCAAAGAAGTCGTGGCGTGAGAGGCAGTAACCTTCGTATTAAATTAAAGCTGACCTATGAAGAAATAGCGAAAGGTGTTACTAAAAATATCAAGGTCAAAAAGCATGTGGTTTGTACCACCTGTAGCGGAAGTGGTGCCAAGGATAAAGGCAGTGTGCAAACCTGCGGCACCTGTGGTGGAAGCGGCCAGGTAAGAAGGGTACAAAATACATTTCTCGGGCAAATGCAAACTGTTACAACTTGTCCTACCTGTAATGGTGAAGGAACGACTGTAACGGCAAAATGCGGTAACTGTAAAGGCGAAGGAAGAGTATATGGCGAGGAGACAGTAAGTATTGAAATACCGGCAGGTGTGCAGGAAGGAATGCAACTCAGCATAAATGGAAAAGGAAATGCGGGGGAAAGAGGTGGCATGCCCGGCGACCTGATCATCCTGATAGAAGAAGAAGCACATAAAGAATTACATCGTGACGGATTGAATGTTGCTTTTGATCTTCATATTACATTTACAGATGCTGTTTTCGGCACCCAGGTGGAAGTGCCAACTATCGACGGAAGAGCAAAGATCAAAATACCAGCCGGCACACAAAGCGGCAAAATATTCCGCCTGAAAGGCAAAGGGTTTCCAGCGGTTAATTCTTATGAGAAAGGTGACCAGCTGATCCATATCAATGTATGGACACCGCAACAGGTAAGTGCTGAAGAAAAAGCCATGCTGGAGAAATTGAGCCACTCTCAAAATTTCAAGCCTCACCCGGATAAGAATGACAAAGGTTTCTTTGATAAGATCAGGGAAATGTTTTCCTGATCAGTCCCATTGTGCAAAGGAACTTCCTTTCTTTTTCTTCACCTTTGAGTAAAGCGTTTTTGCTTGCTGCACCAGGTTGATGAATTCTTTTTGTAGCAGGTCATCCGTGCTGGATGATTGAGTAGCGATATCAATTATTTCATGCCATTCAATATCTTTTGCATATTGAGATGATCTTAATAAAGAACCAAACATAACTACAGAAGTATAGAACTGGTATGACTTGTCCGTTTCCTGGAAGGGAGTATATTCGAATTTACTGCTGTATACCTTATGGCAGTGCATCGTATCCCGGGAAGGACGGTACTGCAGATCAATATCAGCAAATTTTCCTGTTGTGAAATTATCCTTGATAGCTCCTTTATTGATGTCTGTTGGAACGATCTCAAAAACACCGATCATAGAATGGCCCGAACCAATCTCACCTCCTTCCACCACCGACATTGAATCCTTGATAGCCCCTACTTTATTATCAAAACCGATCAACCTGTACTCTTTTACATACTCAGGATTGAACTCCACGTTCATGTAAACATCATCAGCAACAGCATACAATGTTTGTGTAAACTCTTTCAACAAGACCTTTTCTGCTTCCCTGAAATTATCCAGGTACGCAAAATTGCCATTACCCTTTCTTGCCAGTGTCTGTATTTTAGAATCTTTATAATTACCCATCCCCACTCCAAGGCAGGTAAGATAAATTCCCGATTCCCTGTGCTGGGAAATGAGTTCATCCAGCTCTGTTTCAGTTTTAAGCCCCACATTAAAATCGCCATCAGTAGCCAGGATTACCCGGTTATTCCCACCTTTAATGAAATGATTTTTTGCCACACTGTAAGCCACCCTTATCCCCGATTCACCTGGTGTGGAGCCGCCGGGAGCCAACTCATCTATGGCTTTTAATATCTTTTCTTTTTCTCCTCCGCTTGTACTGTTGAGCATAATGCCGGTTACACCCCCATAAACGACAATGGCGACTGAATCCTTATCCCGCAGGTTATTTACCAATAACCGGAAAGCTGATTTTAATAAAGGCAGCCGGTTGGTCATATCCATTGACCCCGATACATCGATCAGAAAAACAAGATTACTGGGAGGAAGTGTATCAATATTTATTTTCTTGGAAAAAAGATTCACATAATAAAGCTGGTTGTCCTCATTCCAGGGGCAGCCTGTCAATTTGGTCCTGATAGAAAAAATGTCATTACCTGGAGGTTCCTCATAGTTCAGGTTGAAATAATTCAGCATCTCTTCAATACGAACAGCATCCGGGGGTACAAAAGACTTAAGCGTAATGAATCGCCGGATATTACTGTAAGAAGCCCTGTCCACATTCAGCGACATACCTGTGCTGGGAAATTTCTTTGCCGTGATTAGCCTGTTTTCAATAATACTTGCATAGGTCTCGTCACCTGCAAACCATTGTTTCTGTTCATCACGGGTAAGGTCCCTGGTTAGTGAAGCCAGTTTGTCTCTCCTCCCCTGGGCCGTATTAATCGGTTGTAATTTGAGCTTTACATTTATAAAATTCTCCGCATTGGCAACCACCCGTTCGGGGCTATATCCATGCAATGAAAAGACAAGAGTATCCACCAGTTGATTAGTCACAATCCCAAATGTTCCGTATGAACCGGTACGATATATATAGCCACTGCGGCTGTGAAGAATAGTTACATTCTGTAACAGGTTACCTGTTTCATCCTTCACTTCTCCCCGGATATAGAATTGCTGGGATCGGGTGGATAAAGAGGTCAGTAATAACAACAATATGTGGCAAGCGGCCTTCAAATGGGTATATTGGGTAGAAAAAATACAAAAAAAGCCTGAGACGTCTAAGTATTTAGACAAGTTGATAGATCTCTTTCAGATTCCTGCCCAATCCATCGTAATCAAGACCATAACCCACAACAAACTTATTCGGAATATCAAACCCTATATAATCCAGTTGGAGCGGGTATTCCGTAGCCTCTGGCTTGTGCAATAAAGAAGCGATCTTTAAAGATTTTGGTTGCTGGTGAAGCAATTTGGGCAAAAAATTATGGAGGGTCTTTCCTGTGTCAACGATATCTTCCACGATCACCACATCTTTTCCAAAAAGATCATCCTCGAGCCCGATAGAGGTCACCACATTTCCTGATGACTTCATCCCCTTATAGGAGGCCAGTTTAATAAAACATATTTCCGCATTAATAGAAAGATGTTTAAAAAGATCAGCCGCAAACATGAAAGAACCGTTGAGAATGGCGATAAAAAGCGGCCTCTTGCCGGCATAGTCCCGGCTAATCTCTGCAGCCATTTCTTTGATGCGGTTCTGTATAACTTCCTCGGAAAGATAGGTATCAAATGATTTATCATGCACTTTAATGATTGGCATATTTAGTTGCAGGGTTTTAGTTGCGGCTCCATTTAGTGGCTGCCGGACTGATTGAATAATTCTCTTTTAAAACAAGTTTAGGCATGGCCCCGGCCTTTACCCGTAATGATAATCTTTCACCAATAGCGGGTTGCTGCCCTGCGCTGAGCCAGTTATATTCCAGTAATGACTCCAGTCGTAGTGCTTCTTCCTGTGCAATATCACGCAAGGTTTCGCCGGGTTGTACGATATGATAATCTGTTTTACCTGTCTTCCTTTTGCGCTGAAGATACAGCAGCTGATCAGTGTCAGTTGCCTCAAGCGGCTTTAGTTCATTAAACTCAAATAGTTTAGCCAATGGTACATTGAATTGTTGCGCAATACTGAGATATGATGTTCCCTGTTTAACAAAGATCACTTTTGTTTCATTGATCTTAAATTCCCCTTCCGGATATACAGGTATCATTTTTGTGCTGACAGCCAGTACGTTTTGATCCGGTTCGGTTCCTCTTTCGCTGACCAGTTCAGTAGTCTTACCCGGATCTTTGGCTGATAGAGCGATATCCGTTGATCTTTCCATTTTTCCAAGAGCTATCAGTGTATAATCCTGTAACTGGTAATCTTCAATCAATTTGATAATGATAATGGGATATTTGGGATTCGTGGCATAGCCTGCTTTCTTCAAACCGTTTGCCCATCCCTTGTAATCAGTAGGCTCCAATAAAAATAATGAAGCATAGCGTTGGCTGTTTTTCAGGAAATCAGAATGATCCCGGTAGGAATCTTCTGCCGAAGTATATTTCCTGAAACACTCGCCTCTTGCATCATCATCGTGAGACACCGATTCACCGGTCCAATTCGACTTGCATTTTATGCCAAAATGATTATTTGATTTAATTACAAGATTACTGGTGCCGGCCATGGTTTCGTGGATGCCCTGTGCAAGTTTGACAGAAGCGGGTACACCTGTTCTTTGCATTTCAGCAATCGCCAGCTCCTTATATGTATTAATGTATTCCAGCACAACAGGATTTTGCTGTGCCCCTGCAAAGAATGAGAGAACAACAAAAGAAATAGTTCCAATCAGTTGTTTCGTGGATCGCATCATACACTAATTATAATTTCCTGATAAGGTATAACCCGTCACGGATCGTCAAAATCACTTTTTCTATATCAGTTCTGTTATTAATAAAATCATTAAACGCCTGGATACCTTTGGCGCTTTTCCCTGTCACCCGTTCTTCCATCACCTGTCCATGGAAGAAAATATTATCTGCTAAAATAAAACCGTTTGTCCGTAGACGTGGCAAAACAAGGTTAAAATATTCTATATAGGCTGGTTTGTCTGCGTCAATAAATACAAGATCCCAGGTTTCATCCAGCCCGGGAATGATCTCTAACGCATTACCTGTATGGGATAGTATTTGGCTGGCATAGGAAGATTTATCAAAGAAATATCTCGCTTTATCTGCATCTGCCTGCCTCAGTTCGATGGTGTGCAATATCCCATCCTCTGAAAGCCCCTTGGCAAGACACAATGCACTATAGCCAGTGAAAGTGCCAATTTCAAGTATTCTCCGGGGCCGGGCCATACAACTGATCATCTCCAGCACTTTTCCCTGCAGATGACCACTGAGCATGACATATTCTTTGTGATGTTGCAAAGTATAATCATGTACTTCTTTAAGCAATGTATCTTCTGCTGATGAGTATTTTTCAGCATATGCTTCTGCCAATGGATTTATCAATTCCAATTCCGGTCTTTTTGCAAAGATAAACCTAAACAGGCTGCAAGGCAGCGGAAGAATCAGTTCCTTTTTTCGATATCAGCCAGAGACCGCAGAATGTGAAAATTCCATTTATCAGGATCAACTCATTACCGATCTTATACCCGTTGAAAATTGTTACCGACCAGTCTTTTAGAAGAGGTAATTGCACATGCAGCTTTGCCTCGTACCAGGCAGGATTACTGAGCATATCCACACCCAGGGCCAATAACGGGGCAATGATACAAGCCATCCAGATCAGTTTGTCATTAAGCCTTCTTTTCGTAAGAATACCAAAGGAGAACAAACCTAATAAAGGACCATAGGTTATTCCGGCAAATTTGAGTATAAAATCAATGATCAGCTTGTCGTTGATCCATTTGAACAGCAATACCATGATAAAGAAAATTGCAGCAAAGGTAAAATGTACTTTCAACCGGGTAATTTTCTTTTCCTTTTCAGTATCCTCTTTTTTATTGATACCAAGTATGTCTATACAAAAACAGGAGGTAAGTGAAGTAATAGCTCCATCCACGCTGGGAAAAAGAGCAGATATAATAGCAATGATAAAGATGACACCGATTACACCACTAAAAGTATCACTCAGGGCAATAGTAGGAAACAGATCATCTGGGGGGACATTGATACCGTTCTTTGCAGCATATAAATAGAGCACTCCTCCAAGCACCAGGAAAAGAAGATTTACAATCATCAGTACCCCGGTGAATGTCATAATGTTTTTTTGCGAATCCTTCAGGGTCTTTACACTGATATTCTTTTGCATCATTTCCTGGTCAAGCCCTGTCATGGCTATAGCGATAAACATACCACCCACTATATGCTTCAGAGCGAAGGATCCGGAATTGACATCCCAGTTAAATATCCGGGTATATCCTTTGTCCGACATCATCGAAATAGCACCGCCAAAATCAGTGCCCAGCGATTTTATAATCACAATTATACAAACCACCAGGCCCACCAGCATACCGGTAGTTTGAAGGGTATCAGTATAAATGATCGTCTTTACGCCACCTTCGAATGTGTATAATAGGATGAGCACAAGAATCACTAATGCTGTTGCTTCAAATGGGATACCCATTTTATTAAAAATAAATATCTGCAGCACACTGATCACTAAATATAACCGGGCAGTTGCCCCTACAGTACGGGACAGAATAAAAAAGAACGCCCCGGCTTTATGTGCATTAACCCCAAACCTCTTTTCGAGATAGGTATAGATGCTTGTCAGGTTCATCCGGTAATACAACGGGATCAGGACAAAAGCAATCACTATATACCCCAGCAAATAACCCAATACGATCTGGTAATAATAGAAATTACCTGTTCCCACACCGCCCGGCACACTGACAAATGTTACCCCTGATAAAGAGGTTCCGATCATACCAAATGCCACAAGCATCCAGTTACTATTGCGGTTACCGATAAAAAAAGAATCATTATTAGAATTACGGGAAGTGTACCAGGCCACAACCAGTAGCAATAAAAAGTATCCGATCACAAAAGAGAAAAGAAGGACAGGTGACATACAACCGGGTTTCTGTTAATGAATATTTATTATAAAAATGTGCAATACTGAATTTTGAAGATAAACAAATTTGTTATCCCTTTGCCGCAATTTAGCAGAACTATGGGAATACAATCACTTGCAGTTTTTTGCGGCTCACATACTGGCAATAATCCTTTATACATGGAGCAGGCTGTTGAGCTGGGTAAACTGATGGCCAAAAAAAATATAACCCTGATCTATGGCGGTGGCAATGTTGGTATCATGGGAGCTATCGCCAATGCAGTGATGGATAATGGCGGCAAAGTGATTGGCATCATCCCCAAAGTATTAGTAGAATGGGAACGGCAGCATACAGGTATTAGCCAGCTGATCATTACCGAAGATATGCATGAAAGAAAAAGGACCATCTACAGCATGTGTGATGCCGCTGTTGTACTACCCGGTGGCTTTGGCACCCTGGACGAATTATTTGAGATGCTGACCTGGAACCAGCTTTCTATTCACGACAAAGAGATATTTATCCTGAACAGTAACGGCTTTTATGATCATCTCATCCAACACATTGAAGTGATGCAGCAGGAAAAATTTCTTTATGAGAAAGCGGCCAAAAGGATCGGTGTTATTAATACCCCTGCTGAACTGGCTATGCATCTGTAAGGAGTGCATTATTTATTTTTGCTTCCCTGGAACAACGGCACCTGGATACCACCTCTTACAATAGGAATAACCCTGCCATAGCCATCGGTGTAAGGCGAATTGATATCACCAATCAGGTCAAACATGACAGATAAATAAAAGAACGGAGGGCCGCCTTTTCCGAACCTGCCTGTAGCATACCCGGCTCCCAGTAAGAAACTGCTGGCTTGAGTATTATAGACCTGGGTTACTCCTGCAACAGGAATAAATTTCTGTTTCAGGAAATTATGCTCAAACTGTCCTTGTACAAAAAGAAATCGAACCGGGTACAATTTCAGGAAAGCTCCGCCACCATAAACTGTTTGCCTGAGTTTATCATTGAAGACAAAATTGTAATCCCTGTAAGTAGTGTAGGTATAATTTAAAACAAAGCCGGCATCAACCCAGTCGGTAAGACTATAGCCAAAGACAGGATTCCCCCCCAGCAACACGGAATTATTCGAAAACCCGGCTGAGATACTGCCACCGGTAAAGAGATTTTCCTTTTTGAATCCTCTTTTTTCACTTTCCTCCTTATCCTGTGCGTGGACGGAAACCATTCCGGTTAACACACACAAAATCATGATTACTTTTTTCATATCATTGGTTTATTAAAAGCATCCTGTTATGCATCAAAAATTTTACCGGCGTTCAAAATATTATTGGGATCAAAAGCTTTTTTAATGCCCCGCATCAGTTGAAGATTGGCTTCTTTATAAACAATATCCATATACGTTTTCTGGATCAACCCTATACCATGTTCACCACTGATCGTTCCGCCCAATCCATTTACTAAGTGAAACAATTCCCGTAATACTTTATTCATTTCCTCACTGCCGTAGCTATTTGGTATCCCCTCCTTTTTGATACGTATATGCAGGTTCCCATCACCGGCGTGCCCATAACAAACCACTTCAAAGTCATGTTTCTTACCCAGTTCTTTCACACCCCGGATCAGCGCAGGCAATTCAGCCCTTGGTACCACAGTGTCTTCTTCGATCGTATAACCAATCAGTTTCACGGCTTCAGCTGCTCTTCTTCGCAATTTCCAGAGCTCTGCTTTTTGTTGTGCATCATCAGCAAAGTAAATATCCCCGATATCATACTGAGATAACAAAGTACCAATCGCTTCCATTTCCTGCATCAGTACTTCCATATTATTTCCATCCACTTCAATGATCAGGTGCGCCGCTGTATCAGGTGTAACCGGCACCGCATTACTATCCACAAATTTGCTGACAATATTCAGTGCGTTGATCTCTATCAGTTCCATGGCGCTGGGTACAAAACCAGCCCGGAAGATGGCACTTACCGCCTCACCAGCTTGTTCAAGATTCCTGAAAGGAACCAGCATTAATATATCAAATTGGGGAAGCGGGATGAGCCGGAGGACGATCTTTGTAACGATACCTAATGTGCCTTCACTGCCTACTACCAGTTGCGTAAGATTATAGCCGGTTGAATTCTTCAATACATTCGCACCTGTCCAGATGATCTCGCCATTGGGCAGTACCATCTCCAGGTTTAGTACATAATCTTTTACCACTCCATATTTTACCGCTTTTGGGCCACCGCTGTTCTCTGCAATATTTCCACCAATAAAACAAGATCCCCGGCTGCTTGGGTCAGGAGGATAAAAAAGCTTCTTCTCTTTTACGGCATCCTGTAATACCTCTGTAATAACGCCCGGCTCTGTCGTTACCTGCAGGTTGCGTTCATCTATTTCGATGATCGCATTCATTCTTTCCATAGAAAGGATCACACCACCCAGGTGCGCCAAAGCACCGCCACTAAGTCCTGTGCCACCACCTCTTGGGGTTACCGGTATTCTTTCTTTATTACAAATCTTCATGATCGCACTGATCTCGTCCGCAGTCCGGGGTTTAATAACGGCCTCAGGAGGATAATGCAGGTTCTCTGTTTCATCGTGAGCATAGGTTTCCAGGGATTCTTCGTCGACGAAAACATAGTTCTCACCAACGATCTTTCTGAAGGCCTCTATATGATGTGAAGTAAGTGCAGGATTAGCTAATGTGTCCATTCGTTTATTTTACAGGCTTAATGCTGTAAAAATCGTATTTATCAGCGAATTGGTAAAGTGAAAATTCAGCCTGTTAATAACGGAAAGAAGGGCACATAGATTCCCGCCTGTTGCCGTTGTAGCGGTCAAAAGCACCCTGTTTGATCAGTGAGAATTCAAACGCACCTCTTGAATTATTATAATTGCGCAGGGTGGACATGGTGGCATCGTAGGTAAATGCAAAATTGTAGTCTTTGAGTCCAAAACCGATCATAGGTATCACCGCATCCTGGTGGCGGTAGTATAAACCGGCTATCAGTATTTTCTCCCCGTCACCCGACAGATTATAATGCGCATTCATACCCCCGACCAGTTCTGTTGATTTAGCCTGGTAAGAAAAATATACATTGGGATTGATGATCCATTGCTCATTCAGCTTGAAACTTCCGTTGATAAACGCATTGTGCCGCATGGATATCCTGTTGTCAATGCCTGCCACTGCATTAAAAAATGATTCCCTCGGGCGGTTGATATGCATCGTGGAAAAACCCACATTGAAATAGGTCATGCTATTGGGAAAATAGGCATAATTAACGCCTGCCTGTATATCCAGGTAATTGATATTATTCCTGTCCAGCGCAACAGAAGTGGGAAGTTTATTATCAAAGAATTTTCCATCAAACTGGTCCGGGAATTTCAGGTTGGTTACATTGATATTTTTATTAGCCCAACCCACATTGAAACCTAAACTCAGCAAACTACCCTGGTCAATCATCTGGTGATAAGCAACAGAACCATATACTTTTGTTGAGGTAAGGCTGCCACTGCCTGCTACATCTCTTAAAATAAGTCCGCCTATGCCCAGCCAACCCGTATTATCCTCATTGTTCATGGTTTGAAAATCACCAAAAACACTCATCGTTTTGTAAGGAATGGTCATAACAGAAGACCATTGGTTGCGGTAATTCACCCCAACCCGGTAATCACCATCCGGTATAAAACCTGTATTAGCAGGATTGGTAACCAGCGGCGAATTCATGAACTGTGAAAAATGAAGATCCTGTGCTGAAGCACTAAGGCTAAGCATACAAGCCATCCATAATCCTATCATTTTTCGTTGCTTCATAAACGGATCCTCCTTTTCTATCTGATTAACGTTATATCACCCTTCCTGGTTGTTTTTGCGCCATCAAAAAATTCCACATCCAGTGTATAGGCATACACATCCATCGGTTGTAACTGCCCTTTGAATTTACCATCCCATCCCTCCAGCCGGTTACCGGTCTCAAATACTTTCTGACCCCAGCGGTTCCAGATGATGAAACGCATTTTTGAAATACCAAAACCCCTCACAAAAATCTTACTGTTCACATCCCCGCTCTGAGGCGTGAAGGCATTGGGCACATCAACAACAGGAACTACCCTTGTCTGTACATCCTGGCAACTGGTATCCGGGCAACCGGCAGCATTATAAGCAATGAGGCAGGCCGTAAATGTTCCTGTTGCATTATACTGATGCTGAACCACGGATCTTGATGTGGTTACTAAGGAATCCCCGTCACCAAACAACCACTTAAACCTGACTGCATCGGGAGACGAAAGATTAGTGAAAAAGTTAGGTGTGTTTTCCACCGGCGTAGTAGGTGTATAACTGAAATTGGAAGTTGGGATAGCAACCACCGTAATTGTGAATCTTGCCGTATCGGTTATATTACAAGTATTAGGATTAGTGGCCACTAATACCACATTATACGTTCCGGGAGTAGGATATAAATGTGTTGGTTCAAATGCAGTAGAAGTATTACCGTCGCCAAAATCCCATTGCCAGGTTTGTCCTGCAATGGATGTGTTATCAAATACTGCTGTATAAGGCACACAACCTGTTGCGGGTGTTGTAAATCTTGCATCCACGTTTTCATCCACACTTAATTGCAGGGTATCCGCATCCGGCGAATTACAATAAGAAGTATCTGTTAATCGCAATATCACATTGTAAGTACCCGGTGCTGCATACGTGTGGGTAACAGAATTTAAACCTGCTACTACTGTTGGACTGCCATCACCAAAATCCCAGGTAAAAGAAGTGGGCTGAAATGGTGTGGAAGGTGGTGCAACAGATAGGTTATTGAACTGGTATTGGAAAGAAGTACAGGGTCCGATCTTCACAGCATTGAAATCAACATTTGCACGAAGATCACCCACACGAATATGGATATAAGAAGTATCACGGATATTGCAGGTGGCCGGGTCAATAGCAATCAGCATGACCTGGTAGGTACCAACAGCGTTATACGTATGCGATTGCGTAAAACCGGTAGCAGCAGGTAAAGGACCTACTTGCGGAGAGCCGTCACCAAAATCCCAGATATAGCTTTGTGCGTTTCTGATCTGGTCAGTAAAATCAACCGTCAATGGCACACAACCCGCAGTATCCCTTGGAACACCTCCGATGGCTGACTCCACATCCGAACCAACGCCGGACAGGTTGAAAGCAATTTTGACCATGGCCATATTACAGTTCTGAGAACCATTAGCAGGTGCCCAAACTCCGGCAGTGGTAGGGAAAGTAGCTCCTCTTCCGCAATTCGCACAAATACCCTGGTATATAACCCCATTTTGGTCAAAGCGGCTGGTACCACCATCCACATGATCCACCAACCCGCCGGTCTGGCCGAAGAAACTGCCATATAATTGACTTGTAGCATTCCTTGCCAGTACAAAGAAGTACATATCTGCACCGTCAGTTGAAGGATCAAGAGCATCCGCTGTTACAGGCATGCCTGTTGTTCCTGCATTGGGATAAAGGCCAGGTAGTCCCGCGTTGATCAGTCCGCCCCAGCCCGATACATATACATTTTCACAACGATCAACCAGGAAGGCCACAGGTGAAATATTCGGTACTGAAGAATTCGTACCAAACATGGTTGTATATACGTAGCCGGACAGGTCGGGTCTCAATTTTCCAATAAACTGTTTACCGCCCGGACTACTAAAAGTTGCATTCTGTGCCACCCAGGCGCCTGTGGTTTGTCCCATGATATAGGGAAAACCGTTACGGTCAAACTGTATACCGAATACCTGGTCAATACCACCGGTTCCAATAAATGTGGACCTTATAATACCGGACCCATTATTAGTGATCTCGGCTACAAAACCATCAATGTTACCATTAATTGAGGGGCCGATAGTTCCGGCATGATTGCCGGGAAAATTGGCACTTTCAGTTCCACCACCGACAAAAATATTTCCATTGGCCCCCAAGGAAAGTACATAGGCCGCATCATTACTGCTGCCACCGAGGTAACTGATAAATAAAGGGTTTAAGGCTGAAGTAAATTTCATTAAAGCTCCATCCTGTGTTCCTCCACCATAAGTTCCCTGGAATGCCCCGGCTGTAACAGGAAAATCAGTTGCTGATTGTGTACAGGATGCTACATAAATATTGCCGCCCCCATCGATGATCACTTCACTCCGTCCATCATCACCATAGTTTTGTTGTAAGGAATTAACGCCACTTCTCCCGGGTGTAATATTTACTCCGTCGTTGGAAGCACCCCCGATTTTCTTTGATCCCAGTAAAGCAGTGCCTGTGGGATTTAATTTTGTGACTACAATATCAAAAGCACCACCAACACCGATCTGTCCTGTGCCTGTAGTGGGATAGTTTCCTGAATTAGATCTTCCGGCCATGACCAGGTTGCCCTGGTTATCTACAATAAGACTATGGGGTTGCTCATTTGCTGTGCCTCCAATATAGGTCGCATATACCCTGGCATTACCGGTGGGTGAAAGTTTGATGATACCAATATCACAAGGCCCCTCCTGGGTTCCGGAACTTCCGCCCTGGTAAGTTGTTTGAAAAGCACCCGGGGAAGCAGGAAACCCATTTCCATTTCTTACAATACCGCCGCCGAACATACTGCCATCAGGGCCATAGGTTGCTGTGTAGCCCCAGTTATCTGCTGTACTTCCGGTAAAAGAACAAAAGACCATGGTAGGGTCTATGATGAGGATCGAAGAAGGGTCATAATCCTTTACTTCAAAGCGAACGATATTACCACTTACTTTATACCGGCAGTCAATTTCTGTTCTTCCTTTAGCGGTTGATTGATATGTATAAGGAGCAGATTCTTTTCTTTCGCCGATTGATGTAGCTACAACCAGTTCTTTATTTTTTACCTGCAATTTGTCAACACCTTCGTACTGTAAGGCAATCTTACTGACATTACCACCCGGTCTTACAATGATATCATATTTCAAGGCCCCGTTATTTGTGTAATAACGAACATCAATATTGGGATAAACATTCCTCAAAGTAACTGCCTGGAAGATGCGGCAACCGGAAGCCCATTTGGACGGGTCATTGCCAAGAAAGTAATTATTATAAGTAGAAATGCCTTTATCCGGGGCAATCTCCATGGCAGGATCAGCACCGAGAAAATCTACATTCCATGCATGTGAACGAAGCACCATAGTGCCCGTCTTTGCAGTGGCACCATGCTGGTGACCATGCCATGCTTGTTCTAATGCTGCAAGATCCTGTGGATTATGCTGGAGTACTGTAAAGCCACCTGAACGCAGGAAGAATGCTCCTGCATTAACGTCACCCTTAAATTTCACCCTGCTGTCCCACTGCCCTTTATTTTCAATAAACTCAATATTATTATAATCCTGTGACCACAGCGACAGGACAGAAAGCAGGGAAATGGCAAAGAGTACAGGGCGTTTCAGGTTCAATTTATTTTCTTTAAAATAACTAAAAATCATGAGAAGTGTTGTGACAATCTTCTGTTAAGAAATACGACTCCAAACTGTTTTACTCTTCTGTGACAACAGGAAATTCTTTAACCGCAAATTTTCGGCCGAAACAAGGTCTGGATCGCTTTCTAATAACTCTGCCACCAAAGACCGGGTCGTTTCTAATAATTGCCGGTCTTGGACAATACTGGCCAGCTTAAAGTTTAATGCCCCACTTTGTCTTGTTCCTGCTATTTCTCCCGGCCCCCTCAATTCCAGGTCTTTCTCTGCTATTTCGAACCCATTATTGGTGGCTGTCATAATCCTGATGCGTTCCCGGGCATCATTACCTAATTTAGTCCCGGTCATTAATATGCAATAACTCTTTTCAGCACCCCGGCCTACCCGGCCCCTCAGCTGGTGCAACTGGGAAAGGCCGAATTTTTCTGTACTTTCTATCACCATCACTGATGCATTCGGCACATTTACCCCCACTTCGATCACTGTAGTCGAAACCATGATCTGTGTATCTCCTTCAACAAATCTTTTCATATTTAGTTCTTTCTGTTCGGAGGGTTGCCGGCCATGCACCATGCTGATCCAGTACTTAGGCTCCGGAAAATAGGTCTTGACATTTTCATATCCCTGCATCAGGTTTTCATAATCTAATTTTTCACTTTCTTCTATCAATGGGAAGATGATGTATACCTGCCGCCCCTTTTCGATCTCCGCTTTTAAAAAATCCATCACCTTGCTGCGTTGCGACTCATAACGGTGAACCGTAGTAATGGGTTGCCGTCCGGGTGGTAACTCATCCAATACACTGTAATCAAGGTCGCCGTATGCAGTCATGGCCAGTGTTCTTGGAATGGGTGTTGCCGTCATGACAAGAATATGTGGCGGAATCGTTGCTTTAGCCCACAGCCTTGCTCTTTGTGCCACACCAAAGCGGTGTTGCTCATCTATTACCACCATACCGAGATTTTTAAACTGTACCACATCTTCAATTACGGCATGGGTGCCGATCAGGATTTGCAAACTGCCCGCTGCCAGCTCTTTTAATATTTTCTTACGATGCGCTGATTTGGCCGATCCTGTGAGTAAACCGACAGTGACTCCTGTTTTTTCAAGGAGTGATGAGATACCGGAATAGTGTTGCTGAGCCAGGATTTCAGTGGGTGCCATCAGGCATGCCTGGTAATCATTATCGGCTGCCAGTAACATAATGAGGACGGCCACGATGGTTTTCCCACTGCCCACATCACCCTGCAGCAACCGGTTCATTTGTTTTCCTTTTGCCGTATCCACCCGTATTTCTTTGATCACTCTTTTTTGTGCATTGGTCAATGCAAAAGGTAAATGATGCTTATAAAATTCATTGAAGTAATCCCCCACTTTATCAAACACCACTCCTTTGGAGTAACGATGCCGTTCTGACCTTAACATCGCCATCCGAAGCTGTGCAATGAAGAGTTCTTCAAATTTCAGCCGCTTTACTGCCTGCTCATATGAATCTGCAGAAGTTGGAAAATGTATTGCCCTGTAGGCTTCATAGCGGCTGACCATTTGCAATCGCTGCAAAATGCCATCCGGTAAGTTTTCCGGGATATCTTTCTCTTTTAGCAGGCCAAGTAGAACCTCAGACAGCTTACCAATTTGTTTTCCTCCAAGTCCCCTTGCCTTTAATTTTTCTGTGGTGGGATAAACGGGTTCAAGAAAATCCTTGCCGTCCTTTTTTTCTGCTGTCAGCACTTCCATTTCCGGGTGAACGATCTGTGCTTTTCCATTGAAGAAGGTAACCCGGCCATAAATAAGATAGGCCTGCCCCTGTTGCAATGTTTTTTGTATCCAGTTAACCCCCTGGAACCAGATGAGCTCCAAAAAACCTGTTTTATCTTTTACCTGAGCCACTAGTCTTCGGCCAGCTTTAAGCCCGATAACCTCATAACTCACCAACACAGCTGCTACCTGAGCAAATTCCGTAGCCGGGGTAATGCTACTGATGGAGTCAACTTTTGTCCGGTCAATATGCCGGTAGGGAAAATGATTCAACAGATCATCAAAGGTGAAAATGCTGAGCTCCTTTTTGAGCAATTCGGCCCGTTGCGGCCCCACTCCTTTCAGGTATTCGATCGGGCTGGCTAATATTTGAGTTGTACCGGAGATAGAAAACTACTTTTCACAAAAATAGTC
>JAEUVP010000203.1 GCA_016786805.1 Chitinophagaceae bacterium
GCACCTACGATATACCCGATCTTTTTGTTGTAGATCTTCAGGTCAACATAGTTAAGTGACACCGCTGCATCATGAAAATAGTTGATATAGGGGATGTGATCATACTTCACTTCGTGCCGGTCTTTTGCTACTGTTTCTTTACCGGCTTCAGCTATGTTAAAAAGGATCTTCTCATTTTTTGGAGCTGCATCACCACTGTAGGCTAATTCTGTGATCTGGTCTTTTGCATTTACAGCAATGGCCTCATTAGCTGTGCTGATATTTGTTAATGGCTTGCCCGATTCTCCAGACTTAAGTGAAACAGTTGCCGAAAAACCTTTTTTCATTCCTTTTACCAGTACTGATCCGTTGATCTTTGTTTTATCGGGGGTGATGATCTTAAGATCTTCCACAGGACTCATTAAAACCGGCGGCACCACCACAACGGGCTGGTACAACTCTCCTCTTACCGGGTCCGTGAATTTGAAACGCACCGGCCTCATGAATGTAAATGGCTCGCCATAGATTTTTACTTTAATAAAGGTATTATAAGCAGCGTCAACATCTGGTTGGCCTATTTGCAATTGGTCTCCCACATTAAAATAACCTTCTTCCATTTTATTAGCTAACCAATAAGGCTGTGTAACCGGTTTACCAGAAGGAATGTAAATGTTCTTAGAAAAGTTCAGGTTCTTATTTTTCTCCAGTGTTTTTAAAAACAGGGTATCAAAATTATCTACAGTTACTTTTTCCAGTACTGCATTTGTACCAAGGCGGTTGTTGAATGAGAAGTTGATACGGATCGAGTCTGTTTGCACGGCAAATTGTTCTGTTGTGGTGGCATCCAAAAATAAACCACTGCATTGAGCGATCAGGATATATACTTCCCGCAGCTTTTGCGCCTTCCAGTTACTCTCTTCCAACTGGTTGATGGACTGGTATAATTTAACCAACCCTTCTACTGATTTTTCAGGATGAAAAAGATCAAAACCGGCGACCAGCTTATCCACCATACCAGCAATTACTTCTCCTCCTTTTACTCTTTTCCAGGTAAGTTCTGTTCCATCTGTCAATTCATTCACCGGCTGATCGCCTTTAGTAGCTTTGAAAAACTCCAGTGATTCGCCTCTTGAAGCAGGTACACCAAAGCCCTGGCTTTTATGCTGGCTCCTGCTTTCGGCGGCGATCTCACCATAGCTTTTTCCCAACAAAGGATTGTATCCACCCACATCCACTTTGAACTGGTCATCCCGGGTGGTGTTGTTACCACCGAAGTTGAATGTATTCCATAAAACTCTTTTGGCCTGCCATACGGAAACATATTTAAGTTGTTCAGGAAAACGTTTGGGATCAGCCGCTGCCTCAAAAGCTTCATTAGCTAAAATAGCAGAACCGGTATGATGGCCATGACCACCTTCGCCGGTAGTGGGAAACCGGGTGATGATCACATCGGGTTGAAATTTCCGGATCACCCATACCACATCACTCAATATCTTTTCTTTGTCCCATTTGGTAAATGTTTCTTCCGGGTTTTTTGAAAATCCAAAATCGTAGGCTCGTGTAAAAAATTGTTCGCCGCCATCAATTCGCCGGGCGGATAATAATTCCTGTGTCCTGATCATGCCGAGTTCAATTCCCTGCTCCTCCCCGATCAGGTTCTGTCCGCCGTCACCTCTTGTCAATGACAAATAACCGGTCCGGTACATTTTATCTTTCGATAAATAAGCGATCAGCCGGGTATTCTCATCATCCGGGTGAGCCGCCACATACAATACTGAACCCAGCACATTCAGTTTGCGCAAGGCCAGGTACATATCGGCGGAGGTCCAGCTTTGAGGGGCCTGTGAGAAGGAAAAAGGTGCAAAGCACAAGCAATAAATAAAGAGTACAATTAGTTTTCGCATTCCCTGTAATTATTCAGCGAATATAACGGCAATTTGGATAGCGTTCAGAGCCGCCGGTACAAAAAGACGATCCCGCCTGCGGCGGGATCGTAAGATTTAATTGTTGTTAACAATTCTGCTTAATTATTGCTTTTGGGGTCATCCGTATCAGCTATCTTCTTTCCCAGCTTTTCCAGCAATTGCAGGCCCAGTAAACCGCTGATACCGCCATTGGCATTATCACCACCACCGCCGATCAGTACATCCGGCATGATCTTCACTTTTTCAGCGGCTATGGATTCAATGACTTTGAGTTGGGTAAAGTTATCGCCACCCATAGCCTCAACAGACAGCTTGTATGATTCGGCATTTGATTTACCAATCGCCAGTATCTTTTCCGCTTCCGCATTACCGGTTAATGATATTTTCTCTGCCTCGGCCTTTGCCAATAACTCGATCTTTTCCGAATCAGCTTTTGCCAGCAATCTTGTTTTCTCCGCTTCACCGCTGGCCAGTAATTTCAACCGGTCAGCTTCGGCATTCGCTTGCAAACGAACGCTGTTAGCATCACCCGTTGCTTTCTTTACGGAAGCATCGGCAATACGTTCGGCAATCAGTACACCCTGGTCCGCCTTCACGATCTCTTTCTGCATATCAGCGATAGCCGTTTCTTTTTCCAGTGTTTGTCTTGTTTCCTGCGCTTTTTTCTCTGTATCGTAAGTGATCTTTTGTTCTTCGGCCAGTTTACGATCTGTCAGCGTTTTCATCAGGCTCTCCGGGGGAACGATATCACCGATCAGTGTATCCACGCCATACACGTTGTATTGCTCCAGCACTTTCCCAATATGATCCTTGGCCGACTGCTGTCTTTCTTTACGTGTGCCTAAGAAAGCGATCACATCACTGTCCTGGGCACTGTTCCGGAAATAGTTACCGATAGTAGGCTCCAGTACCTGGCTCACCAGGTTATTCATATTACCGAAACGGGCAATCACTTTAGGTGCTTCCGTAGTTGGAATATGAATGATCTGCGACACGTCAAGATTGAAAGGGAAACCATCCTTACTACGCACCGTAATGGTAGAAAGATTTTTATCTAACTGGTGTGATTCACTTCGGGCACTGGCCCAGTTCAACACCAGGTTAGTCGTGGGCACCAGTTCCACTTTCATGATATAAGGGTTGATGGGATATTTACCGGGCCCCAATGGTTCGGCCCAAACACCTTTGCTTCCTTTGGCAACAATGTTACCATGCTTGAATTCCACGCCACTAAGATCCTTTCCTTCTTCGCCAACGAAAGATATCACCACGCCTACATGACCAATAGCAATCTCTGTCATCTTTACCATTTCCAGTTTAGCAAACCAGGGATTTAAGAAATAAGAACCCGCCAGGATCACTTGCTCCTGCAATCCTTTATATCCCTCACTTTGCAGAAAGAGATCAACATCCTGGAATTTATTATGTCCTTCAATCACCTTACCGGCGATCTGCCCTTCTCCCAAAGGTTTACCCTCCATAGTTGTTACCACCCCTACCGCATTATCGGGGATCATGGTCATATCCGTCAGCTCAATTTCAAACAATAATGTATTGATACGATAAGAACCCGGTGCAATGATCGCCGTCTGGCGGCCTTTGCGTCCGCCATTAGCAAGGAATGCTTCAGCATCCTGGTAAGAGTCGCAATCCACTCTTCGTCCCAGGATACGACCTGTTTCAAGCTCAGTACCATCTTTTGCGAGCACCAACCCGATCTTACCAGTTGGGATAACAATGAATGGCTGGAAGCTGATTGAATATTGCCAGATCCATTTCCAGAAATACACACCCGGTGCTAAAGTCTGTGCCTGGAAACCAGCTTCCCCTTTGGTCGCAATGATGCGACCTTCCGGCAACTCTTGCTGACCAAAGAGTACAAACTTTTTAGTCACCAACCCGATCCTGTCTTCGGGAACGATCACCAGCCCGAAGAAAACACGAAGGATGAATTTGTAAAATAATAAAAGAAATAACGGAACCCCGATGATCAGTCCCCAACGAATCAATTCAGATTTTTCCATGATGGTTTACTAATTAATGATTATAAAAATATTTGTTTAGAGACAATAAGGATTACCATAGCATCCAAGGATGCTAACATTTTTTGAACAGGCACAGGCCTGTGCCGGTACTGGTCATTCAGATCAGTACCACCCGGTGTCGTAACCGGGAACAGCTATTAAAACTTACAGGGAGGTGAAGTATTGAAAATAGTGAACCTTACGTCAGACACGGCAGAGAGAAAAAAGAAACATGAAGTTTCCATTGCATTTAAAATTGTGATGTAAAGCTACAGCAAAGCAAATGGCTGCAAAGAAAAACAGTCAAAACCGGTTTCGGTTTTGACTGTAATCAATATTGGAAGCAAAAACTGTTTAAACAAATAAGCTGGCTTCTTTTTGCCTATACTTATTGACCGACCAGGAAAACGGCGTTACAAAACAGCAGTTTTCCATTCTCCCAAAAACTACGGAACATAAGATCATCTGCCAGATAAGAGATACTTCCTGCCCCCATATCCTGCACACCAAATAACAATCCGTCTTTTAGTTTGGACTGCAGCTCAACGCCCACAAAACCGGCAACCTGGTTTTCTTTTTTGATCACTCCCACATTCCAGCCTCCGTCTTTTAAAAATTCATAGATATTGTCATCCATTTTCAGGGTGTAATAATAATCGGGATATCCAAAGGCCAACGGATGGGTATTATCTAATTTCACTTTCCAGATAGACCCGGGAGTAAACGCTGAGATCGCATCTCTTTCACGGGCCTGGTATTCCTTTAACGCATCATAAGCTGCCCCTTTATCTTTTTTATCATCACCCTCTGCTTTCTTTTGTTTGATACCAAAATCTGCGCCGGCCAATTGCGATACAGCACCTTCCAATGCTATTACTCTCCCGCCTTTTGAAATCCATGCTTTGAAAGCTTCCAGGTCGCTTTTATTGCTGAGGAAACGATAATTACCATCGGGCATGATCAGTACATCAATATCATTCCAGTTGGCACGGGGCAGATCATTCGCATTGATCAAGGTAACAGGATAGTCCAGTTGATCATCAAAGAAATGCCAGATCTCACCGGCTGCATTACTGCCTATACCTTCACCCGTAACCAATACAACCCTGGGTGCTTTCAGCGGATGTACCATATCACTGCCAAAATCAAATCCTTTATCTACAAAACCACTTGAAACCGGGTATAACTGCACACCATCTGTATTGGCTGTTTCTCTCACTACATTCCATAAATTCTTGCCCAATTTCTTATTGGCTGTTTTCAATACGATCACGGCACCACGATCAAATTTATTCCCATTCACTTCAAAAGGCTGCTCAGCATAGCGGAGCAAAATACCTTTCTGCAATAAATGACCCACCGTCTTAGCTGTTTTCACGCCATTCCAGGGTATCACATAGCCATATTCGGTTTCTGGATTATTCACTTTTGCTTTGGCAGGGTAAACAGCACCAGCCGGTATTTTTTCCTTTGAAGCAAAAGCATTTACTCCATATGCATACGGTAAGGACCATGCCGTGATATCGTACGTAGCAGAGTCAGACAATTTTGATTTGGGTTCAAATAATACTTTTACCATGGCAGACCTTGGTTGTAATACAGAGATCACCATATCATTCGCAGTCGCCGTAAAAGGCTCTTCTTTTCCTGACATATAATTAAACCCTTTCCCCGCTGCACCATTCCCGGCTGAATACTGAATACCGTTTTTATCAAGCAGTTCGGCCAGTTTCTCGATACGTTCCTGTTGTTTGGCATCATATTTAACCACAAAGGTCTTATGCTCTCCCATTCCTGTACTGACTGCGTCATTGAAAAATTTACGATACTCTTTAACCAGTCTTG
>JAEUVP010000212.1 GCA_016786805.1 Chitinophagaceae bacterium
TGCCATCTTGACAAAGGATATGGTAAATTTATAAAAAGAAATAAGGTGACTGATAAAATATAAAACAGGAACACGGATTACACAGATGAAAGGGATGAACACAGATTTTTTGTATCTCAGTTATCAGGGTCATTAAAAAAAATCCGTGAAAATCTATCCGATCGGTGTTATCCGTGTTCAAAAAAATCAAACTATGCCAAGAATCATCAAATCAGGTCTCATCCAGATGTCGCTTCCAAAAACTGAAGGCGAAGGAACCATTGCAGAAATCAAAGAAGCGATGGTACAGAAACATATTCCCTTAATTGAAGAAGCCGGTAAAAAAGGAGTACAGATACTCTGCTTCCAGGAAATATTTAATACGCCTTATTTCTGCCCCGGCCAGGATAAAGCCTGGTACGAAAGTGCAGAAACGGTTCCCGGTCCCACCATTGAAAGAATGCAGGAATATGCAAAAAAATATAACATGGTGATGATCGTTCCGGTCTATGAAAAAGAACAGGCAGGCGTGTTGTACAATACGGCTGCTGTGATTGATGCCGACGGAACATATCTCGGCAAATACCGTAAAAATCATATTCCGCATACAAGTGGTTTCTGGGAAAAGTTTTTCTTCAAACCCGGCAATCTCGGTTATCCTGTCTTTCAAACGAAGTATGCGAAAGTAGGTGTGTACATCTGTTATGATCGTCATTTCCCGGATGGTGCCCGGATACTCGGATTGAATGGTGCTGAGATCGTATATAATCCTTCGGCTACTGTTGCCGGTCTCTCGCAATACTTATGGAAACTGGAGCAACCGGCGCATGCGGCTGCGAATGGTTATTTTATGGGCTGCATCAACCGGGTTGGTACCGAAAAACCCTGGAACCTCGGCAAGTTCTATGGCAGCAGTTATTTCGTTGATCCAAGGGGACAAATCTTTGCACAGGCCTCCGAAGACAATGATGAATTACTGATCGCCGAATTTGATCTGGATATGATCGAAGAAGTAAGAAGTGTGTGGCAGTTCTTCCGGGACAGGAGACCGGAAACGTACGGGAAGTTAGTCGAACTTTAAACAGCCTTCGGCAGTTTGATCACGGGAACACAGATGGCACGGATTGGTGGGATAAACACGGATTTAAAAATATTCTTTTATGAAACATGAAGAATTGACCAACCAGGTCATAAAAGCCCTTTATAAAGTGTATAATACACTTGGGTATGGCTTCCTGGAAAAGGTTTATCTGAATGCTTTATATATTGAATTAGTTAACATGGGGCTAAAAGTAGCCAAAGAAAAAAGAATACTTGTTTATTATGAAGACCATGTTGTCGGTGATTATAATGCAGATTTAACTGTTGAAGATGCTGTCATATGCGAGTTGAAAACAAATGAAACCGTATACGAAGGCGATGAGAACCAGCTCATCAATTATTTAAAGGGGACTGAAATGGAGGTGGGCTTATTATTGAATTTCGGTAAGAAACCGGAAATAAGAAGAAAGGTTTATGATAATGATAAAAAATCATGGATGACAACCAGGTACAGGCCGGTTGAATAATAAAAGGGATCCGTGAAAATCTCTTAAATCCTTGTCATCCGTGTTCATAAAAATTTTTTATGCCAGTAAAAAATAACAGGTTAACCAACGAACAATACGAAGCCAACTTCAGCGACATTCACCCGCCGTATGAAAGTATTACGGCTGCCAAAGTGGATGCCAACCGTTGTTTGTTTTGTTATGATGCACCCTGCATGAAGAGTTGCCCTACCAGTATTGATGTGCCCAAGTTCATCAAACAGATCGCTACAGAAAATATTAAAGGGTCTGCCAAAACCATTTTCTCTTCCAATATCATGGGAGCAGGTTGCAGCAAGGTTTGTCCCGTAGAGAAACTATGCGAAGGCGCCTGTGTCTATAATCTACTGGAAGAAGAACCGATTCCCATTGCCAAACTGCAGCGCTACAGCACTGAAATAGCAATGAAGGAAAACTGGCAGTTATTCCAACGCAAAACCTCAACAGGTAAAAAAGTGGCGATAGTGGGTGCAGGCCCTGCCGGTTTAAGCTGTGCCCATGTCCTATCAAAAGAAGGAGTGGAAGTAACGATCTATGAAAAAGAAAGCAAAGGCGGCGGACTGATGACCTATGGCATTGCAGCTTATAAAGTCACCCCGCAGTTCTGCGAAGAGGAAGTGAACTATATTTTATCCATCGGTGGCATTGAAATCAAATACAACCAGGAACTGGGAAAGGATATTACTTTATCACAACTGAAAAAAGAATACGATGCGGTTTACCTCGGCATTGGTGTGGGTGTGGCCCGGCAATTAGAAATTCCGGGAGAAAAATTAGAAGGTGTTACGGATGCGATCCAATTTATTTATGATATCCGCACCAAAGGCTATCCTGCTGTTCCGGTAGGTGACAAGGTAGCCGTGATCGGCATGGGCATGACAGCCATTGATGCTGCCACCCAGGCCAAACGTCTCGGTGCAAAAGAAGTAACGCTGGTGTACAGGAGAACAGAAGCCGAGAAACCCTGCACCGATGTGGAGCTGGATATTGCCAAAACAGACGGTTGTGAGATCATCTGGCTGGCGGCGCCTAAAAAAATAAAAGGAACACTGGGAAAAGTAAAACAATTAGTATGTAGTGTGATGAAGCTCGGCGAACCCGATGCCAGTGGCCGCCGCTCCCCGGTTGATACGGGTGAAACATTTACCCTCGATGTGGACATGGTCATCAAAGCAGCGGGACAAGTACCATTTGAAAAATTAGTGAAGAAATATAACCTGGATAACAAGAACGGAAAGCTGCTGATCAATGAAAACTGCGCCACGAATAGCAAAGGCGTTTTCGCCGGTGGTGATGCCGTGAATGGAGGTAAAGAAGTGGTGGATGCGGTTGAAGCCGGGAAGAAAGGAGCAGCTGCAATACTGAAGTACCTGGATTTATGTTGAATGTTAAATGTTGTATGTTGAATGAAAGAAGACAACACAA
>JAEUVP010000224.1 GCA_016786805.1 Chitinophagaceae bacterium
TAACTTGTAAACTTCACATACTGGTTGGTTAAGAAGGATAGCCCTACTAAAACAAAGGCTGAACCAACAACATATGCCCATTTGATTCCACCAACAAGGGACAGCGGAACATAAACCAGCAGGTCTCTTGGATATAAGAAATGAAAAATGCCAAAGATGATAAGTACCACCGATAACAAATAGATGGATATCCTGGAAACAATGTGATAATGTGTCATGGCAAGGAAGTTTAGTTGCTAAAAGTTAAGAATTCCCAACAAGTAAATACCTGATTTTTATCCAGAACGGTAAGCAGCAGGAAACAAGTGAAGGCTGTTTTATCAATGTTTAAACATTAAAATAGATAAACTTTTGTATCTTTAACGGGCAGTATGAAAAGAAAAAACTTTATCTATACAATTGCAGGAGGGTTATTAACTATGGGCAGCTTAACCGGGTTTAAACGTTTTACTGATGATCTCGGCGAACAGGAAGATAAAATGCCGGTCCTTTTTATAGGGCATGGGTCACCGATGAATGGCATTGAGAACAATGAGTTCAGTCTGCAATGGGAAAAGACGGCTAAAGAACTTCCTGTTCCGGCAGCTGTGCTGGTGGTATCTGCACACTGGCTAACGAATGGTACGCATATCACCGCCATGGATCATCCTAAAACTATTCATGACTTTGGTGGTTTTCCGCAGGAATTGTTTGATGTGCAATACCCTGCACCCGGCAACAGTTTGTTAGCTGCTGAAACCAAAGAATTAATTCATTCAACCAATGTCGGCCTCAACCATGATTGGGGGCTGGATCATGGTGCCTGGACCGTTGTTCGCAGGATGTACCCGGATGCAAAGATCCCTGTGCTGCAATTAAGTATTGACTACAGTAAACCGGCTTCTTATCATTATGCATTAGCAAAAGAACTTACAGCATTGCGAAAAAAAGGAGTGCTGATCATCGGCAGTGGTAATATGGTGCACAATCTTGGTATGGTGGCCTGGGATAAACTGGACCAGCCGGGATATGGTTACGACTGGGCTATCGAAATGCATGAGTTATTTAAGAAAAAAATTACGGAGGGGGATCACCAGGCACTCATCAATTATGAAACATTAAGTAAATCGGCAAAACTGGCGATACCAACCCCTGATCATTATTACCCGTTGATGTACACATTAGGGTTGCAGGAGAAAAATGAAGAACCTTTATTCTTTAATGACAAACTGGTGGCTGGTTCATTGAATATGACCTCTGTAAAATTTGGATAACAATAGGAGTTGATCAGCTCAACCCGGTAATCACACCATTGGCATCAATGTCAATTCCTTCAGCTGCAGGTATGGCGGGTAAGCCCGGCATCCGCATCATTTCACCCAGTATCGGTATGATGAAACCGGCACCCGCCGCAAATTCAAACTCCCGGACTGTCACAATAAAATTGGCAGGTCTTCCAACTTTTTTTTCATCGTCCGATAAACTCTTTGGGGTTTTGGCCATGCAGACGGGCATATGTTCAAAACCTAACTCCTTCAGGTGTCTTAATTGTGGTTTTGCTTTCACTGAGTACTCTACGGCATCAGCTCCATAGATCTTAGTGGCGATACAATGTATCTTTTCTTCAATGCTGGTATGATGATCGTACAAGGGTTTGAACTGACTGCCATTCTGCTCGATCCGTTTTATGACGGCATGGGCAAGATTGGTCATTCCTTTGCCACCATCGGTGAAACCGGTACAAAGCACCGCTTCTGTATCGTACCTGTTACAAAATGCTTTGATCGCATTGATCTCATCATCACTGTCACCCGGGAAATAATTGATCGCCACTACCGACTTCATGCCAAAGAGCTGCATATTTTCCAAATGCTTGCCAAGATTCGCCAACCCTTTTTCTACTTTTTCAACAGAAGCAATGGTTAGTTCTTCTTTTTTTGCACCACCATGATGCCGTAAAGCCCTGACGGTTGCCACAACCACTACTGCTTCTGGTTTCAAACCGGCATTCACACATTTGATATCAAAGAATTTCTCCGCTCCCAGGTCAGCGGCAAAGCCGGCTTCTGTGACTACATAATCACTCAGTGATAAACCCATTTTTGTGGCGAGGATGGAATTGGTTCCCTGTGCAATACTGGCAAAGGGACCACCATGCAATAAAGCAGGATTTCCTTCCAGTGTTTGCACCAGGTTGGGCTTGATCGCATCTTTTAATAAAATGGCCATGGCACCCACTGCATTCAGGTCACGGGCAAAGACAGGTTCGCCGGTAAAAGTGGTACCGATATAAATATTGCCTAATCGTTTTTTCAGATCCTCCATTCCGGAGCACATACATAGTATCGCCATGATCTCCGAAGCCGGTGTGATATTAAAGCCATCTTCCCGGGTAATACCATTGGCAGTGCCCCCCAAACCGATGACGATATGACGAAGAGCCCGGTCATTCATATCCATCACCCGTTTCCATACAATGGTTCTCGGGTCTATCTGTAAACTTCTTTTTTTATTCTGCAGGTTATGATCGATCAGTGCGGCCAATAAATTATTTGCTTTTTCGATGGCGGCAAAATCACCGGTAAAATGAAGATTGATATCTTCCATTGGGATGATCTGCGAATAACCGCCACCCGTAGCGCCGCCTTTTAAACCAAATACCGGACCGAGAGAAGGTTCTCTCAATACCACCATTGCTTGTTTACCAATTTGATTGAGTCCATCCGTTAGCCCCACGGAGATCGTGGTTTTTCCTTCTCCGGCAGGAGTGGGGGTTATAGCAGTTACTAAAATGAGGTGATGCCGGTTGATCTTTTCTTCATCGATCAGTGATAAGGGCAACTTGGCTTTATGCTTTCCATAATATTCAAGGTCATTATTACTGATACCGGCCGCAGCGGCAATATCTTTGATATGGCGGATAGCCGCCGACTGGGAGATGGCAATATCTGTTAACA
Organism: Chitinophagaceae bacterium; assembly: GCA_016786805.1. Taxonomy (GTDB): domain Bacteria; phylum Bacteroidota; class Bacteroidia; order Chitinophagales; family Chitinophagaceae; genus CADEDV01. The sequence goes on from JAEUVP010000224.1 coordinate 2,937, forward strand.
TAGCAAGCGTTAAATGTTACTGCAACTTACATGCAGGGCCCGTTGCCTGCTATGACCAATATCAATAGCTGGTCTGATAAGAGGCCACTTCCGTTATGATAACGAATTATGAATAGATTAAAATAGCAACCTGCCTGCTAAGCCCAGTCATTAAAGTATCTCAGGATATCTCTTGCTTTGCTTGTATAAATGCCCCCGAACATAACGGCATGTACCAGCAGGGGATAAGCTTCACTGAGTTTCAGCCGTTTTTCCCAATCCTGTTCCAGTGGGTACACTTCATTGTAAGCAGCGTAAAAACGCTGATCAAAGCCACCGAATAACTTTGTCATCCCCAGGTCCATTTCCCGGTGACCATTATAGACTGATGGGTCAAAGATCACAGGATGACCTTTTGACGATACGGTGAAGTTCATACTCCAGAGGTCACCATGCAATAAAGCAGGATGTTCAACCGGGTATAATTTGTCAAGCTGGTTACAAAATGACCCGGCTGCTGCAATATCTTCCTTATTAAAATCTCCTTTATTGAATAATATTTCTACCATGGGCATGATGCGGCATTCGGTATAAAATTCATCCCAGGTGTTATGTTTTTTATTGCATTGAGGGAGGTGGCCAATATAATTATCCGTCTTCCAGCCAAAGTAAGATTGTTCCTGTTTGTGTATCATGGCCAGCCCTCTTCCAAACTCTTCCCAGAAGCCGGGCTTTGCTGTACCCTTTTCTATCCATTCCAGGAGCAGGTATTGCAAACCCTCCGCTTCTCCAACCTGTACAACTTCAGGAATAAGAAGTTCTCCTTGTTTTCTTAGTTCATCAAGTCCGGATGCTTCCTGCTCAAACATTTTCGGGTGAAGGGCGGCATTATTTACTTTCAGAAAATATTGTCCTCCTGTTGCCTGTAAACAATAGGCCTTGTTGATATCCCCGCCGTGAACCTGTTCATAGCGGGTAACTGTTAACCCGGCATCATTGAAAATAGCTTGCAGTGACATGGTTCAAAGATTAGTGAATGACCGGTGAGCACTCTCCGGGTTTGTTTCAGCAATATAAGCATCTTCGGCTTTTATATAACTGACGTGTTAACAGGTACTCCGCTGATTTGTATACGTAATATGTAGGCGTTTTTATAACTACTCTTACCTGATAACCAGGGGTATTGTTTCTGTTGCTGCCCTGACCTGGTAAATACCCCGGTTAAGACTGCTGATATCCAGTTGCTGTGTACCGGCGGGTAGCTGCTTTTGCAGTACCAGCATGCCTGCACTATTGTAGATCAACACCGGTACAGCCTGTTGTAGTTGTATATTGACCATTCCATTAACAGCAGGATTTGGATAGAGCATTATTTGTTTGCCCTGCGCCACATATTTCACAAGTATCACCTTACTGTATTCGCTGAGATGGTCAAGATCCCTTTGTAAAAGACGATAATAGTTATTCCCGGTAATTGGGTCCTGGTGTGTGAAACGATAAGAAAGCATGAACGTACTGTTCCCTGCCGCTGCAACAGTACCAACTGCATTCCAGTCTTTACCATTGCTGCTGTGTTCCACTACAAAATCTCTTGTGTTTTCCTCTCCAACCGTTGTCCACTCCAGCAGTACTTTATTTTTTTCTTTTGTTGCTTTGAAACCGAGGAAGCCAACCGGTAAAGCAGACAATTCACTCCAGTTGATCACTTCGGATCTTTGCTCACTGGTCAGGAAACTGGTAAAGTCAGTGGGCCAGTTGGTAATACTCGATAAACTCTGCACCGCCATGTAAGCCTGGTCCGGGCGGTTATAATTAGGGTCATCAATATCACCAATACCCACCAGGAACAAAAGACGTTTG
>JAEUVP010000304.1 GCA_016786805.1 Chitinophagaceae bacterium
CAAATTTTCCTGCAGATCAAACAACGGCTGTAAGATTTCGAGTTCCGGTTCTCTTTTCGCTTTTCCTTTCTGAAAGGCTTCATTAAATGATTCTCTCAGTTTTTTTCCCAGGTTAGCACTCAGGGGCATTCTTCCTCCCACCCAACTGGGTATATTCGATTTTTTAGCTGTAGATTTCTTTACTAATACCGTCATGTCCTTGATCATAACCAGTTCAAGGTTTCTTCCTGCAAGAGTAAATACATCACCCGGCTCCAGGCGGGAGATAAAATATTCTTCGATGACACCTATATAACCGCCGGAGAAGAATTTTACTTTCAGCATGGCATCGCTGACGATGGTGCCAATATGTAAACGATGCCGCATGGCCATACGCCGGCTGAGTATCCTGTAACGGCCGTCAATGATCTCTACTTTTTTATATTCATCATATTGCTGTAAGGCAGTGCCTCCTTCTGTGATATGATGTAATAATTTTTCAAACTCTTCACGGGTGATATCCGCATAACAATACGTTGATTTTATTTCATCAAATAGTTCACCAGGTGTAAACCCTTCGGAGATTGCCAGTGTACAGCAGTATTGAATCAGTACATCAAAACATAGCAACATCGGTACCCTGCTTTCTATCAATTGTTCTTTTATAGCTGATTTTAAAGCAGCAGCTTCCACCAGTTCTAAGGAATGCGTGGGCAGAAAATAGATCTTACTTATTTCATCAGGACTATGGCCACTTCTCCCGGCTCTTTGCAGAAATCTTGCAACACCTTTTGGTGAACCTACCTGTATTACAGTTTCAACAGGACGAAAATCCACTCCAAGATCAAGTGAAGCGGTGCAGACCACCGCTTTCAGTTTCCCGGTATGCAGGTTGTCTTCCACCCATGTTCTTAACTCCATGTCAATTGAACCATGATGCAATGCAATAGCGCCTGATAGTTCAGGTGCAGCAGTAAGTAACGCCTGGTACCACATTTCACTCATGCCTCTTGTATTAATGAAAATGAGTGTAGTCCGGCTGTTATTGATGATAGGAATTACTTTATTCACCAGTTTGATACCCAGGTGGCCCGCCCAGGGGTATTTTTCGATCTCATCAGGGATCACCGATTCAACCTCAGTTTCTTTTCGCATGGAAGCCTTTATTATGGTCCCCTTAATTTTTAAAGGGGACAGCAGTACTTCTTTAGCTTCTTCCAGGTTTCCTATCGTGGCGCTGATCCCCCAAATGGCTGTTGTTTTGCCTTTAGTACAGTTGATAATTCTTGAAACAGCGAGTTCCACCTGTACGCCTCTTTTACTTCCTAATAGTTCGTGCCATTCATCAACAGCAATAAGTTGTATTGTTTTAAATACGTCCGGGTAACCTTTCTGTGCTAATAAGAGATGCAGGCTTTCCGGTGTAATGATAAGAACTTCCGGCATTTGTCTTTTTTGCCGGGCTCTTTCGTTCATGTCGGTATCACCATTCCTGATACCGATCTTCCACTGCATGCCCAATTCACTGATCACTTCTTCCATCGCCCTTCCAATGTCTTTTGCCAATGCTCTTAAAGGTGTGATCCATAATAACCGGAGGCCATTATTTTTTTGAGTTGTATAATTTACCGGATAGCGGTTTATGAAATCAATCACTGCACCTAAAAAAACAGAGTACGTTTTACCGCAACCAGTAGGTGCGTTGACCAGACCACTTTGGTTGTTAATAATATGCTGCCATGCCTCCTCCTGGAAAGAGAAGGGACTGCGGCCTTTCAATGAAAGCCACTCACTGATGATCGTATATCCTTTGGAAGATCGTAATTGCACGGCTGTAATAGACTATAAAGTTACAGAACAGCCGCCTTAAGCGATGTACTTAATTAACTGATTTAATAATCCCACTCTGCCACTTCAGGAAGTATAATTTCTTATTCTCAAAATAATCCAGCGTCATATTGGGATTGCCCAGGGAAGGCTGGATATCAAAATCGGTGAAGACTTTATGTTGTTTATTGCCGAGATTGGAGGAAAGATCCTTTCCGTATTGCCCCAGCAATTTGGCGTATTTCCAGGTGACTTCGTAACCCCGAAAGACCATGTCACTGGGCCGGGCATACATCACCGTGTTAAAATAATTCGTGATACTGGTGCTGACCTTATCTGTTTTAGCATTGTAAAAAGGGGTGCTGTAAATAATTTCAAGGTCTTTGTACTCGGGCTTTGTAAAATCTTTGATCGCATCCCAGGTGGGCATCCCCATTACTGTTACGGGGTATTGTTTTCTTATAGAAGCCAATTGCAGCGATAATCTTTTTCCAAAATTGTCATTCAGGCTGCCGGCGATGCAAAGCGTATGGCGATTGCTATCCAGCTGCGCTTTTAGCTGGGTTACTGTGAAACTATCCGGCAGGTCAACATATTTTAATTTCAGAGGCACCGACATGGTGCTTTTACTGTAATCGTCGAATATTTTTTTGATCATATCCTCTGCCTGTCCTTTTCTCCTGAAAACTATTACCGGATTAGTGGAGTAGTTTTTTTGTACATACCGGTAAATGCCTTCACACTGTGTTTTCAACGTAGAGTTCAGCATTACAAAAAAGGGGTTACCCCTGATGCCTGCATCGCTTGGGAAATTAGGGTTGATGACCGGGATATTCTTTTTCAGACCAGCCTCAGCAAATATGCGGACATCACTTCCGCTGCAATGAGCAATGATCAGCTCCACATCACTCATTTCGGGTCTTTCTAATTGCTCAGCTACTGTCTCAACAGACGATTTTGTATCATACACAAATACTTCCAGTTGGATACCTTCTTTTTTAAGTGAATCCAATGCTAATTGAACCCCTTCATAAAACTCAAGCCCGGGATTGATAAAAGCCGGGAACTGGTTCTTTTCATACCGATAGTTTTCCATTGAATCAAAGGCCGAGTCAAGGTATAGTGGTGCAAAGACAGCGATCTTATGCTTGCCATTCCCATTCTGCGCAATGATGCCAGCTGAAAAACAAAATGCGATAAGGAGTAAAAAAACAATCTTCTTCATACTAAAGGTTAAGGTCAAAGTTGGGCTTATTCCCATTCGATGGTGGCCGGTGGTTTGCTGCTGATATCATACACCACCCGGTTGATACCTCTTACATTATTAATGATCTCGTTAGACATATTTGCTAAAAACTCGTAGGGTAAATGGGACCAGTCAGCGGTCATTCCATCCACACTGCTCACAGCCCGCAGGGCAACCGTGAACTCATAGGTTCTTTCATCTCCCATTACCCCCACACTTTTTACCGGCAATAAGATAGCACCAGCCTGCCATACCGTTGCATAGAGGTTGTTATCTTTCAACCCTTTTATATACAAATGATCAGCCTCTTGCAATAACTGTACCTTCTCTTCAGTGATCTCGCCTAATATCCGGATGGCTAAACCAGGTCCCGGGAAAGGATGACGGTCGATCATTTCTGCCGGTATACCAAGTTCCCGCCCTACTTTTCTTACTTCATCTTTAAAAAGATTACGTAATGGCTCCACCAGTTCTAAGTGCAGATGGTCAGGCAGCCCCCCCACATTATGGTGTGATTTAATGGTAACAGAAGGGCCGTGTACCGACACACTTTCGATCACATCGGGGTAAATGGTTCCCTGCCCTAATAAGCCGATACCTTCTATTTTTTTTGCTTCTTCCTGGAATACATCAATGAATAAACTACCGATCACTTTTCGTTTCGCTTCCGGGTCTGTTTTACCGGCCAGCTTGGTATAAAAACGTTCTTTGGCATCAATGCCTTTTACATTCAAACCAATTTTATCGTACGTATCCAGTACACTTTGAAACTCATTTTTACGCAACACCCCGTTATCTACAAAAATGCCGAACAACCTGTCGCCAATAGCCCTATGGATCAGGGTGGCTGCTACAGTTGAATCAACACCTCCGCTCAATGCCATGATCACTTTGCGGTCACCGATCTGTTTCTTTAAGGCTTCTACAGTATCGGTAATAAAATGCGCCGGTGTCCAATCCTGCGAACAGCCGCAGATATTGACCAGGAAACTGTGCAGCACTTTTTTCCCTTCCGTGGAATGATATACTTCCGGGTGAAATTGTACACCATATAATGCTTTGCTGTCAGTTCCATTTTTCTTGAAAGCTGCTACCGGGATACTCTCCGTTGTGGCGAGTAATTCAAATCCTTCCGGCAGTTCCTTAATCGTATCGCTATGACTCATCCATACCTGGCTGGTTGCTGAAACATCTTTCAGCAATACATCCTCTTTGGTCCGTTGTAGTATCGCCCTGCCATATTCCCGTTTATTACTTTTAGCCACCAGGCCGCCAAATCGTTTGGCCGTTAACTGGGCACCGTAACAAACCCCGAGTACAGGAACTTCTTTGATAAAGGCCTGTATATCGACATCAGGGGCATTTTCTTCATTTACTGAACAGGGTGAACCGGAAAGGATAATGCCTTTCAGGCCGGGTTCAAACTCAAATGTCTTGTGGAAGGGGATGATTTCGCAGTACACGTTGGCTTCCCGTACAGCCCTGGCTATCAGTTGGGTATATTGAGAGCCAAAATCAAGGATCAGTATCTTTTCCGTCATGGTGCTGCGAAGGTAAAAAAAGGTTTGTAGTTTGAACCGGGTAGTTTGAGGCTGTGGATGGAGGGTGAATTCTGTCTGCCCGGGACTTATTCCCGCATCCTGTAACCTAAGCGGCCTGTTAGGCGTCAAATCTGCGGAATACCAAAACCTAAAACGTAATTTCAGTGTTCAAAATAAGATATATGAAACGGATTCTCCCTTTAGTTATAGTAGCTTTTTTGCTTAGTTCCTGTCACTATTTCTCCGGCAGGCGTATACATGGAGACGGTAATGTGGTTGAACAATCCCGTTCAGTAAGCGGATTCAGAAGTATTGATGTGGGTGGGGCCGTAAAAGTGTATGTAAAACAGGACTCGGTTTTTTCTGTACGAGTCAGGATCGATAATAACCTGCAGGAATATATTGATGTTTACAGGGAAGGCGAAGTGCTGCATATTCACCAGCGCAACAACACCAGCCTGGATGCTACAGAAAGTATAAAAGTTTATGTATCGGCTCCTTCCTTTGAAGATTTTGATGCATCAGGGGCTTGTGATATAATCAGTGAAGGAAGGATCAGTTCTGATAAAAGAATAGGAGTGGATGTAAGCGGTGCTAGTAATGTAGACATGGATATTAAAGCACCAAAAACAGAAGTGGATGCAACAGGTGCCGCAACGATCAAATTAAAAGGAGAAACGAAAGACCTTTCTGTGGATGGTTCCGGCAGCACCAATATCAGGGCTTTTGACCTGCTGACAGAAAATACAGATGTGCACCTTTCCGGTGCAGGTGATGCACAGGTTTTCGCCAGTGTGAAATTGTTTGCGAATATCAGTGGTGCAGCCAGCGTTCATTACAAAGGGAATGCTTCGGTTAGTTCTGATATCAGCGGGGCAGGTAGCGTGAAGAAGGTCGACTAAATAATTTTTGCAGAATAATATTACGAAGCCCCGCCAGGGGCTTTTTTAATACACCTGTTTAAGGTATTGGTTGATTAAAACAAATTCCAGAACTTACAGCAACCAAAAAACCTCTTATGAGTTCACGCAGGCAATTCCTGAAAGAAACTTCGCTGGCTACCGGCGGCATCTTGTTAGCTACATCTTCCTTCAGTAATTTTTTTATCCCGGTGAAACCCAAAGTCATTATTATCGGCGCTGGTTTTGCCGGGTTGGCTGCAGCTAAATACCTGCATGAAAAGAAAATTGATTTCATCATCCTGGAAGCAAGGAACCGGATCAGCGGCCGTGTATTTTCTCATACGATTGATGAGAAAGAAAACCTGGTGATAGAACTGGGGGCAGAATGGGTAGGCAATTCCCATCACCGGCTGCATGACCTCTGTGGAGAATTGGGTTTAACGCTTGAAAACAACCAGTTCGAATCACATTTAATTTACCAGGGTAAGTATTATAAGAATGGTGAATGGGATTATAGCGAAGGCTGGAAAAAGAAATTCCAGGCATTGATTGATAATTACCCAAAACTGACAGAGGCCCAGCAAAAAGCAATAGATAAAATGGACTGGTGGCGTTACCTGGTCAATAACGGTTGTGAGGGAAGGGACCTGGACCTGCGGGAACTATTAGACAGTACCGATTTCGGGGAAACGATCCGTAGTGTGTCTGCTTTTGCAGCACTGGCTGAATATGCAGAAAGCAGTGAGAAAAACGAAATGGACCTGAAGATAAAAGGTGGTAACAGTTTGCTCGCAAAAAGAATTGCGGAGCGTATCGGTATGGATAAGATCAAACTGGAACATGCAGTGAACCGGATCGTACAAAACACAAAAGGTGCTGTGAAAGTGTATTGTGACAATGGACAGTCCTTTACAGCCGATAAGATCATTTGTACCGCACCCACTTTCGCCGTGAAAAAGATCAAATGGGAGCCGGGCCTGCCGACCGACCAGGTCAATGCGATGAATGAATTACAGTATGCAAGGATCAACAAAAATCCTTTGCTCTTCACCGAAAGA
>JAEUVP010000311.1 GCA_016786805.1 Chitinophagaceae bacterium
GCCAATGCTCTTTTATAGTTTTGTGTTGCTCTTTGGTAAACAATTTTTGCCACTTTAGTAGAACCAACAAATGAAACTGCTTCTATACCGGGATGGTCGCAGATAGCTTCTACGATTTCCACATCACCATGAACGATGTTGAGTACACCATCGGGCAGACCAGCTTCTTTTAATAATGCTGCTATCTTGCCACAGCACAAGGGCACTTTTTCCGATGGTTTGAGGATCATACAATTCCCTAATGCTATTGCATTCGGTATCGTCCAGTTGGGCACCATGGCGGGAAAATTAAAGGGAACGATGGAAGCTACTACGCCTAAAGGCACATGTTCGGTTCTGCATTCCACCCCTTTACTGACTTCCAGTATTTCACCCGTTACTAATTGCGGCAGGGAAGTAGCAAACTCAGTCAGTTCAATACATTTTTCTATTTCAGCAACGGATTCGCCGTAGGTCTTTCCATTTTCTTCGCTGCAGAGTTCTGCTAATTGTTTGAGGTCTCTTTCGAGTAAAGTCTTATAGCGGAAAAAAACCTGCACCCTTTCCTTGATCGGGATTTTGCTCCAGGACACAAAGGCGGCTTTGGCGGCTTTCACGGCTGTATCCAGGTCTTTGGCTGTTGACATAGGAACTTTGGAGAGCAGGTTACCATCCAGCGGGGAGATCACATCCAATGTCCGTTGTGAACCGGAGTGAACAAATGTTCCATTGATATAATTCTGAACAGGGGCGTACTTCATAGAAAAAGTTGAATGATGAAGGATTTACAAAAGCACCACTTATAAATATACTTAATTTACCGAAGTTTGCAAGCTAAAGACCTGTCATCCAATGACCCCTGAACGTATCGCCAAACTTACCGGAGTATTAGTCAAACGACAACCCGACCTGACCGTGGTACTGGAGAATGTATTTGATCCGCATAATATCTCTGCCGTAATGCGTACCTGTGATGCCGTGGGGCTACAGGATATTTATATCCTGAATACCAAGATACCCCGGCATAAAAAATGGGGGGCCAGGAGTTCTTCCAGTGCAGCCAAATGGTTGACCATTCACCAGTTTGACAATGCCGAAGAATGTTTTTCATCACTGCGTAAACGCTACTCAAAAATTTTAACGACCCACTTAAGCAGTGATGCGGTAGATTTATATGCCATCAACATGACGGAACCGATTGCACTGGTCTTTGGGAATGAACACAGCGGGGTCAGTGACGAGATCAGGGCATTGGCAGATGGTAATTTTATTATCCCGCAGATGGGTATCATTCAATCATTGAATATTAGTGTGGCCTGTGCGGTGACATTATATGAAGCTTTTCGCCAAAAGAGTAAAGCGGGGCATTATAACCAGCAGCGGTTGGATGAAGCCCGGTATAACGAACTATTTAAGGAATGGGAGAATAACGGGCGGGAAGAAAAGAGTTCAGACATCTAAAGTTTGCTTTTATGAAATCGATCAGGATTATATTAGTTTGCATATTCCTTTTTTCCGGTGTACCCGTTTTTACACAGGAAATAAAGAGTATAAAAATTACAGACCTTGAAAAGACCATTGCTGAAAGTAAGACCCCGCTGATCATCAACTTCTGGGCCACCTGGTGCAAGCCCTGTATTGAAGAGATTCCATATTTCCAGGCGGAAGTTGCCCAACATCAACCAGACAGCATACAACTTATACTCGTCAGCCTGGATATGAAAGAGATGTACCCGAAAGGCTTATCTTCTTTTGTGAAGAAAAGAAAGATCAACGCTACGGTTGTTTTTTTAGACGAGACGAATGCGGATTATTTCTGTCCCAAAGTAGATGAGAAATGGTCAGGGGCTATTCCCGCCAGTTTATTCATCAACAATAAGACAGGGTACAGGAAGTTCGTGGAAGATCAGCTTGCTGAGGAAGAGTTGAAAAAGGAAATCATGGCTATACTCGGTAAAAATTAAACGGCTTCCTCTCTTTCCATTTCCTCTTTTGCCTTCGCCAGTATATACATAAAATAAGCTGCAGCCCCGAGGCTAACGATGGCAAGGATGATTCCCATAACGCTTTGATAATAGATCGCTCTGGCCAGGCAGAAGCCCACGATGCTGATAAATCCAAGAACAATCAGTTTGTTGAAGAATGACCGGGTGATCATAAGCTGGTTTTTGGTGTTGGAATGTGCATGTCAATAGTTGGATGCAACCCGTTTTCATTTCCATAAAAGAAAA
>JAEUVP010000317.1 GCA_016786805.1 Chitinophagaceae bacterium
GCCTGTAATATCTTTTCTCTCGGCACCACTTCATTTTTATTCTCGATCAGGAGTTTCAGGAGCATGGTCTCTTTTTTACTCAGCTGAATTTTTTGCCCGTTTTTACTGGTGGCTTCCTGGGCTTTAAAGTCGATGATATTATCTCCAAACGTGTAACTGTTGCCAATAGTGGTCTTATCCTGGAGTTTCTTATTCTTGTTGATGAGTTTATTCACCCGGAGGAGTAGTTCTTCCAGGTTAAAGGGTTTGGTAAGATAGTCATCTGCACCTTTCTTTAATCCTAATACCCGGTCGGCGCTGCTGTTCTTGGCACTCAGAATCAGGATGGGAACTTCATTATTACTGATGCGGACAGTTTCTGTAACGTTAATGCCATCCATTTCGGGCAGCATCACATCCAGTATGATAAGATCGAAATATTCTCCCTGTATGGCTTTTATCGCTGCCACTCCGTCGAAGGCAGAGGTAACATCATAACCCTCCAGCTCTAAATTAAGCTTAAGAGCTTCATGAAGATTCTCTTCATCTTCTACTAACAAAATGGATGGTTTCTTTTCTTCGCTCATGATCTGAAAGTGACGGCAAAGTTACAGCCGGCCGGAATATTGTTTGTCACCGAAATGTCGGCATTGTGATCTTTTGCAATGATACTGCAAAGGTACAGGCCTAAACCGGTACCCTGCGTTTTCCGGGTGGTTTCATTACCCACCCGGTAAAACTTACTGAATATTTTCTTTCGCTCTTCTTCTGCAATACCTGGCCCTTCATCCATTATTTGCAGTGTGATGGAGCCATTTGCTTTTTTTAGTGCGGCAGCGATTGGCTTCTCTTTCGGGGAATACTTGATCGCATTCTCCAGCAGGTTATTCACCAATAATTGCAGCAATAACGGATCGCCCTTTACATCCACATCGGGCTCGATGCTATCATTGAAGACTCTTTCCGGGAAGCGGTTCCTGAAATCATTCAGGCAATCTTTTAACAGATCAGAAAGGTCCAGCTCGTCTTTGGTATTCTTATAGCCCCCGCCTTCCAGTTGGGAGGAAATAAGAATATTATTGGTCAGGGAAGTGAGCCTCGTGGTTTCCTGCAGCGTCATCCGGATGAGTTTTTTTTGCTTTTCCGGTTCCAGGGAATACTTCTGCATGGTCTCCAGGTTGAGCCTGGCTACGGAGATAGGTGTTTTTAATTCATGCGTCACCGCCATCATGAAATTTTGCTGCTGCAACTGTAAAAGGAACTGGCGTCTCACAGCCCGGTACACAAACGCAGCGCCTATCAGGATCAGTATCAGGAAGGTGATACCTTCTGCCACATATTTTGCGGTATTCCTCTTTGTTTCTTTTTCTATTGCCGTTACTTTTTCAGACAGCTGGAGGATGGTCAGCCTGTCTTGCTGGGCATTGATGGTAGCATAACGTTGCTCAGCAAGTGTCTGATTTTGTCTTTCCAGCGAAATGAACCACCAGATGAGTGCTGCCACGATATAAAGCAAAAGCATCCAGTAAATGAAAGTGATCCTTTTTAACCGTTTGCTGCTGGAATCAGGCATAGTTGATTATTGTTGCTTTTCAATACGGAGCCCGGCATTCATTACATTGTCCAGCGGGTCTTCCCGCATGATCTGCTCCAACGTGAATGTGTAAGTGCCGGCTTTTAAGGTTTGGGGTTCTCCCAGCTTGATGCGGTGTTCATAAATATCATCCATTCCTGTTCCGTTCCAGCCCTTTTCGTTGGTGGCCAGTTGCAGGTCACGCCGGATCCTGACCGAAGTATCTTGTCCCGGTAATTTAGCCGACAGGTTCACATAGATATTATTGAAGCTGTATTTTTCATTGTGGCGTAAGACCAGGAATAGCTGGTAGTTGGCAGTGGTATCTTTTATAGTAAAATCGAAGCTGGGTTTAAAACTACTGCTCCATTTGTGCCCTGGCATGACAACTGTTTTTTCGTAAAGGTCAATAGTGGTGCAGGAAGAAGCTAAGAGCAGTGAGCTGATAGCCATCAGCAGATAAACCCTGTTGTTTGTTATACTACGCAAACGATTTTTTTTCAAAAGTAATTAAGAAGGAAATAATTCTCAAACCCGCAGGCGGTTAATTACGGGTTTCCTTACAACACATTCAGCACTTGTTCCTTTGCTTTTTCCAGTTCATCTTTCATCAGCACCACACATTTCTGGATGGTGGAATCATAGGCTTTGGAACCGGTGGTATTGATCTCCCGGCCGATCTCCTGCAGGATAAAAGATAATTTCTTTCCTTTTGATTCCTCCGCTTCTGCCAGCAATGATTTAAAGTAATCGCAATGATTCCGGAGGCGCACCTGTTCTTCGCTGATGTCAATCTTTTCTATATAATAGATCAATTCCTGCTCCAGACGGTTGCCATCATAATTCTCTTTCCCCACGTTTTCTTCCAGCAGTTTGGTAATACCATCCCGGATCCGAACCTGGCGGAGTGGTTCCAGTTTGATCACTTCTTCCTGCTGTTTCAGTATATTATTGATACGGTTCACCAGGTCTTCCTCTAATGACCGGCCTTCATCCAGGCGATGCAGGTTCAGGTCATCAATAGCGGCATGTAAGACGTTTTGAAAATCTTCCCAGTCTTTATCTACTAATTTCTCGCTGCTGGGGGTGATGACTTCCGGCAGCTTCACCAGGGTACTCAGGATATGTGAAGGGTCCAGGTTCAAAGTAGCCGATAATTCAGCCAGGGGTTTATAATAAGCTTTGGCCAGGTCGGTATTGATCGTAACTGGTTTGGCGTCGCCTGTATCTTTTAAACTGATATTGCAATCAACGCTGCCCCGGTTCAGTTTTTCGGAGAGCAGGCGGCGGATATCAAATTCAAAGGGCTTTAAAATGCTGGGCAATCGTAACGATAGTTCAAATTGTTTTCCATTGAGCGACTTGATATCAACCAGGAACGTTTTATCACCCACCGTTTTTTCGGCTCTTCCAAAACCGGTCATTGACTTCAGCATGAATATC
>JAEUVP010000336.1 GCA_016786805.1 Chitinophagaceae bacterium
GTCATCTCCATCGACTTCTTTGCATAATTATATTCACTGCCACCGGGAGGACATTCATCAAAAGCCATGATGATATCGCCACCAATGCTACGCTGAATATCCATTACTCTTTCGGGAGTAAACAAGTGCTTTGATCCGTCAATATGTGATTGGAAGGTCACTCCTTCTTCTTTGATCTTTCTTGTCCCCGCCAGTGAAAAAACCTGGTAGCCGCCGCTATCCGTCAAAATAGGTTTGGGCCAGCCGTTGAACCGGTGCAATCCACCCGCTTTTTCCAATACTTCCAATCCGGGCCGGAGGTATAAATGATAGGTATTCCCAAGAATGATCTGTGCCTTCACATCCTGCAGCAGTTGTTGTTGTGTCACTGCCTTTACGCTGCCTACCGTTCCTACCGGCATAAAGATGGGTGTGAGTATCTCACCATGATCAGTGGTTATTTTTCCTGCTCTTGCTTTAGATCCTCTATCTGCATGTTGTAATTGAAATGCTAATGCTGGCATATTGGCCGCAAGATAATCCGAAACTATTTTCCCACAACCTGTGAAATATCTGCCCTGCAACAATAACGGCTTGTCGTTACCTTCGCCCCATGCCACCAATTCATTGGGAAGAAATTCTCTTTTATATTCTTATTGCTGTAACTGCAGCACAATTGTTTTATTACTGCTGGTTTTTCAGCCGCATTGCTTTTTTTAAACCTAAAACCCGGGCTCAATCGCAGCAGCACCCTGTTTCTGTTATTATTTGTGCCAGGGATGAGGATGAGAACCTGGCCCGTAACCTGCCGGGTGTACTGGTACAGTCTTATCCCAGCAGCAGTGAAGTGGTGGTGGTGAATGATAATTCATTGGACGATTCCAAGTATATATTACAGGAGCTGAAGAAAACATTCAAATCACTGAATGTGGTGGAACTGACACAGGAAGCCAAGCTGATCCCCGGTAAAAAATATCCTCTTTCTATTGGAATCCGTGAAGCAAAATATGAAGTGTTGTTATTAACAGATGCCGATTGTGTGCCTGCCAGTGAACATTGGATACAGAAAATGCAGGATGCCTATGATGAAAAGACGGAGATCGTATTGGGATACGGAGCCTACCATAAACGTCCGGGTTTGCTGAACAAACTGATCCGTTTTGAAACTTTTCATACGGCTTTGCAATATTTATCCTATGCATTAGCCGGCATGCCTTATATGGGTGTGGGAAGAAATTTATCGTATAAGAAAAATGTGTTTCTCCGCAACAAAGGATTTTCGTCCATCAATCATGTTCCCAGCGGCGACGACGACCTGTTCATTAATAAGGTAGCTACCAACCAAAATACAGCCGTGGTCATAGACCCGGATGCGATCACCCGTTCTGTTCCAAGAACCACCTGGGGTGGCTGGCTGAAACAAAAAGCAAGACATTATACCACGGCCAAGTATTACCGGCCCAAGCATAAGTTTTTATTGGGTTTGTATTTTTCCACGCAGTTTATTTTTTATCCGTTACTGGCAGCCGTCGCTTTTTTTTATGACTGGCGATATGCCCTTGCTTTATTCGGCATCCGGCTTGTTGTGCAGGGAACGATCCTGTATAAGGCCATGAAAAAAATGGATGAGAAGGATCTCTGGCCCTGGTTCATTTTCTTAGACATGTGGATGTTCTTTTATTATATCATCTTTGCGCCGGCTTTATGGAGAAGACCCAGGAATGCCTGGTAGTAAGAACATAACCGCAATTCGCTGCTATGGATATCATATTGAAATATTTTTCTGATTTTACCCCGGAACAACTACAGCAGTTCGGCCAGCTGGAGTCTTTATACAAAGAATGGAATGAGAAGATCAATGTCATTTCAAGAAAAGATATTGACGGGTTGTATGAAAAACATGTGCTGCATTCATTAAGTATTGCTGCGGCTTTTGAATTTCCGGATGATGCAGATATTGTGGACCTGGGAACAGGTGGAGGATTTCCGGGTATTCCGTTAGCTATTTTTTTCCCACAGGTAAAATTTCACCTGGTGGACAGTATCGCCAAAAAACTGAAAGTCGTAGAAGGTGTTGCGGAAAGTATCGGTTTAAAAAATGTGACGACCCAGCATAGCCGGGTAGAAGAAATTAAGAACCGGAAATTTGATGTTGTGGTATCAAGGGCAGTTGCGCCATTAAAAGATCTCTGGGCCTGGGGTAAGCCCTTATTGAAGAAGAGTTCACTAACTCCTTTACAGCCATCTCTCATCTGCTTGAAAGGAGGTGACCTGCACCAGGAGATACAGGAGAGTGGCACCCGTCCACGAATGATGGAAATTCACGATATATTCCCCGAAGAGTTTTTTAAAGAGAAATTTATTTTACAGGTTTCCCGGTAAAATACCACTTTGTGGTATTGGCCGGATCTTTTATATAACCCACCTTTGCAGACATGAAAAGTAGTATTTCCGTTTGTATTGTTGATGATAACCGTGAGCTGCGAAATGCGTTGCAGGAAATTATTGAAATGTCTGAAGGCTATAAGTGTCTGGGCACTCTTGCCACTGCCGAAGATGCTATCCGCCAGATCCCCTTGCTGAAACCCGATGTGGTGCTGATGGATATCAATCTCGGCGGTACCGAAAGCGGAATTGATTGCGTCCGGGCATTGAAACCCCGCATTCCCTCCACTAATTTTATGATGTGTACAGTGTACGAAGAAGATGAAAAGATATTTGAAGCACTGAGTGCCGGCGCCAGTGGTTATATTTTAAAGAAGACCACTCCTTCCAAAATGCTGGATGCCATCCGTGAATTATATGAAGGTGGTGCCCCGATGAGCAGCCAGATCGCCAGGAAAGTGGTGGCTGCCTTTCTGAATAAACCGGCCACCGTTGGCAGCAACGACCTGAATAATCTTACTAATCGTGAACGGGAGATCCTTGAGCTTCTGTCCCGCGGCATGATGTATAAGGAAATTGCCCTGGCCCTGAACCTGGCCAATGATACCATCCGTAAGCATGTGTACCATGTGTACGAAAAACTCCATGTGACCAACCGGGTGGAGGCTGTAAACAAGTTTTTCGGCCGCTAAAAATCTGATTTTAATGGTTTTCCCCAAAATGGGGTAAAAATATACCACTAAAGTGGTATAGGGTCGTATTATAACCCCCGGTAATTTCGTACTGTAATTATATATGCTGCCAAAAATATAATGACCATTAACCATTAACCTTCCCTTGGCAAGCAGTTCAACGAGAGGGGCCCTAATCAAAAGAAAAAAACCATCTGCCGGCCGCAGATGGTTTTTGCTTTATTATACAGTTATTTATCTTACCATTTGAGTTCCAGCTTATTGTTCTTTCTCTCCACGTCGGCCATCCGTTGGGATGGATCGATCTCTGCTAGGGTAACATCCAATAGTTTACGGTTGGTTTCAATAATATAAACCGGGTGTGTCCATTTCCAGGCATCATAAACCTTACGGGGAATAGACAGATCTTCTGCCGGCTTTTCGCCATACATCAGGTCGAGGGGAATATAATGTAGTTCCTTAGTTCCGTCTTTGAACGTTAATTGCAGGTCAACCGGCATAGGAACCAGGCCAACACGGCTCAGGCGAAGTTTTGTTTTGCCGCCTTCCTCCCACAAACTATCAATGGCATAATCAATCGTCTTGGTTGAGTTGACCCAATATTCTTTATACCAGTCCAATTGCAAGCCACTTGTTTTTTCAGCCACCCGCATAAAATCATTTACATCGGGGTGTTTAAAACGCCATTGGTTATAGTAGGCTAACAAAATCTTATCCCGTACATCTGCGCCGGTGATATATCCCAGTTGTTCCATGAATACAGAGCCTTTTGTATAAGCAGCATTCGTGTAGGCAAAATTGGTATTGAAATGATCTGCATGTGTTGTCAATGGCTCTTCTTTATTACTTTTTGCTAACGCAAAATATCCCCGGTAATTACCGGCCTGTGCGAAGCCGGTATCTTTTTCCAAATACGCCATCACCCTTGATTCGGCATAGCTGGTAAACCCCTCATCCATCCAGGCATATAAAGCTTCATTGGTTCCCATCATCATCTGATACCAGCTGTGCATCCATTCGTGGATGATCAGATCAGGCCCGGCACCTTTCAACAAAGTAGCCATCGGGTATTCCATCCCCCCGTCTCCACCCTGTATAAATGAATATTGCTTGTAGGGGTACTTACCAAATGTTTTATCCATAAATGGCAATGCCAGTGCCGCCACTTCCAATACATCTTCCCACTGGCCTTTGTAAAAGGCAACATAATTATCGGGATTATTTTTATAATCTGCTTTCCTCGCTGCAGGCAATGCTTCGTATTGTTTCTTTAACAACTCCGGGGCAATCTTGTAAAAAGCATGCAAGACCATTCCATCCCGTACAGGTTTTGAAATATGTGTGTACTCCGGGTCGGCAGCCCAGACAAAATCATGCACATTGGGTGCAATAAAATGCCAGAGCAGTTTTTCACCGGCTGGTCTTGTTACTTTAGTTCCAGGTGCTTCATAGCCATAACCAACCTGGTTGGGATTCTGTAAATACCCCGAAGCCCCGACAACATAACTCTTATCAATGGCAATCTTCACTTCAAAATCGCCCCACACGCCATAGAACTCACGGGCAATATAGGGATTGGGGTGCCAGCCATCTTTATCATATTCGCAGAGCTTGGGATACCATTGGCTCATGCTAAACCGAACACCTTCTGCATTATCCCTGCCACTGCGGCGAATTTGTAATGGCACCTGGGCTTCAAACTCCATATCAAATACCACTTTGGCTTTGGGCAGAATGGGTTTATCCAGTTTTACTTCCAGGATGGTCTCCAGCATTATGAAGGACTGTGGCTTGCCATTCATTTTCAGTGAAACTACTTTCTGGTAACCAATCTCCTCTTTATTCAGTTTGCTGATCCTGTCTTTTACACGGTTATCCCAATCAGCCCCGCGGGGACCGGGAATGGTTCCCTGACGCTGGCTTCTAACATCCATCATACTGCCCGGCTGAAAAGCATTCCAGTACAGATGATAATACACTTTTGTCAGTGTATCCGGGGAATTATTCCAATACTCTAATTTTTGTTTACCGGCAAACTGGTTCGCTTTGGCATTCACATTCACTTCCATTGTGTATTTAACCCGCTGCTGCCAGTAACCTGTTTGTGCTATTGCCAGCAATGGCAACATTGCTAGCATACTCATCAGAACTTTCTTCATGTACGAATTATTATATTGATTGATTATTTACCCATTAATTTTTCGTTGAATTTTACTACCAATTTGAACAGGTCTTCATGCTCATTCAGCGGTAAAGTTGCAGGTTGATCAAACACATCATGATAGGCTTTGATTCCTCCCAATGTATAAAAGAAAAAAGCAGGTACTCCTTTCTCTGTAAAATGATAATGATCGCTGTTGGCCGCTTTGCCCCTTGCGTTGATCGCCGCCAGTAATTGGTGATCTTTATTGACGGCATTCATCATTGCAAACTCGTTCGGGAATTCGGTTGCATTTACCACGGTAATTCCCTCCTCACCTGTACCAGCCAGATCAGTATTGGTCAGAAAACGGATATTCTTTAAGGGCACCAGCGGATGTTCCGTAAAATATTTAGAACCGACCAGGCCTGCTTCTTCCCCGGCAAAACAAATAAAGCCGATGGAATAAGGTTGCGGATTGGCTGCATAATAACGGGCCAGGTTCAGTAATAAGGCAACGCCGCTTGCATTATCATTCGCCCCGGGGAAATAAGTATCCTTTCCCATTCCACCCAGGTGATCGTAATGCGCTGAGACGAGGATAATGGAATCAGGCTTAACCGTGCCTTTTACCATCCCGCACACATTGGCCGTTTTAAATTCATTGATCAACCTGTTTTCAATATTCACTTTAAAAGAAGAGGGATTGCTTACGGCTTTTTTATCCACGAGTACAACAGAGTACCCGGCTTGTTGCCCTGCTACAGACCAGGTAAGTTTATCTTCCAGCACCACGATGAAAGCGTTATCCCGGTTCACAAACTGCACACTGTCTGCCTGTACAAAATTCCCTTTGCCTTTTACCCCTTTGCAATCCGGGCTTACAATAAAATCTTTTCCAGGTACCAGGTCTTTACCGTTAATACTTAATTCCATTTTCCCGGGAAACGTATTGACCGGGTAGGAAAAGGGCTGAAGAAAATCCTTCCCTTTCATAGGTTGCAAACCGAAGGATTGAAACTGTCCGGCCAGAAAATCTGCTGCCTTTTGCATTCCATCATTGGTATAACCACGGCCCCAGAAAGTGGAAGAGGTCAGCGTATCCACCATCTTACGACCGAAGGCAATATCCTGGGAAAAACTATTTAAACTGGTAAAACATATTGCAATAAACAAGCCTCTTTTCATTTGTTGCTTTTTGGGTGGCTCAAAATAGTAAAATTCGTTCATTCACTGTTACCATTAAAACAAAATTGACCGGCGGCTCCGGGCAGAACCGCTGGTCAATTTGCTATCACTCCTTCTTTAAAGGATAAATAATTATAATGTTACAGCTGAGCGAAGCAACCGCCCTTTTTCATTGAAATAAAGAAATTTCTTCTGCAGATCATTCTTCTCCACTTTTAACCTGTATTGCACCACATCACCCGGAAGGTAAATGACCTTCACGTCTGCCACTTCCCGATCCGCATATTTACTTTTTTTAAAACCGTCTTTTACTGCATCGGTGAGTTTATCATAGCTCCATTCCTTCTGGGTGCTTTTCCAGATGCCTTTGTTACTGTACTCAGCATTCATGTGTTGACCATCCAGGTCAAACTCAACATTAACGTTCACAATATCATTACTCCATTTCACCCCGGTGGCAGCGGGATATTGTTTGGCAAAATTCTCTTTTGCCTGTTCCGGAACAGAAGTGATCTGCGCAAACCCGGCTGAGGTTATTAATGAAAGGCAGAGAGCCAAAGTGGCAATACGAAGTGATTTCATAACAGTGACATTTAATTAAGCGATGTAAACAGGAAAAAATAATGCCAGTTTTGGTTAAGGAATCCTTAGTCCATTTTCCCGGCAACAACAATAACGATCTCTCCTTTGACCGTTTTCTGACTGAAATAATCCGCTACTTCCCGGAGAGTACCCCGTTTATTTTCTTCAAACATTTTAGTTAGTTCACGACTTACTGAACATAACCGGTCTTCGCCAAAATAAATGATGAATTCCTCCAGCGTTTTTACCAAACGAACGGGTGATTCATAAAAGATCATAGTTCTTTCTTCTTGGGCCAGTTGTTTCAGGACGGTCTGCCTTCCTTTTTTCAAGGGGAGAAAACCTTCAAAACAAAAACGGTTCGTGGGAATGCCGCTGTTGACCAACGCCGGAACAAAAGCGGTGGCACCGGGCAGGCATTCCACTTTTACACCCGCTTTGATACATTCCCGTACTAATAGAAATGCAGGATCAGAAATACCGGGTGTACCAGCATCGGTTATCACCGCCATTTTTTTTCCGGCGGATAACTGGTCCACCAAATGCTGCAGCACCTTATGTTCGTTGTGCTGGTGATAAGGAGAAACCGGTTTCTTGATTTGATAATGATTGAGCAGGTGGGAGCTGGTTCTTGTATCCTCGGCCAGGATAAGATCAACATCCTTCAGTACTTCCAGTGCACGAAGTGTAATGTCTTTGAGATTACCAATGGGAGTGGGAACCAGGTATAGCATAGTTGATAAGTTGATCTGTTCTTAGTTGATAAGTGCTGAATCCTCTTCAACTTATCAACCTGTCAACTAGTTAACGGACACTTCAAAATACTCCATCACCGGGTTGGAGAGCAATTTCTTGCTGGCTTCTTCGGCAATCGCTTTTGCATTCTCGGGTGAATCGGCTGTTACCTGTAGTGTAATGTTCTTTCCAACTCTTACATCTTCTACACCATTTAAACCGAGGTTTTGCAAACCGCCCATGACTGCTTTTCCCTGCGGATCAAGCAATTCTTTCAGCGGCATTACTTTTATCTGAACCGTATAGGTCATGCTGTTTTATTTTTAAAAAGCAAAGATACCAAAACATACGTGATGAAAATGACCGGAACGGCCAGCCAGTCCAATAAAAATATCGCAGCAAGTCCCACCAGGGCAATCACCATGAACGGCATTGCTGACTTTATGGTCAATCCTTTGAACTTTAGTGCCAGCATAGGCAAAGAAGAAACCATGAGAAAGCTCAGTACGGCAATTACGGCATACCAAAACCATTTATTCAACAATATCTCAACAACAGCTGCATTATCAGAAAACCAGTAGATCAATGGAAAAGACGCAACGGTTAACCCGACTGCAGGTGTAGGTACGCCGAGGAAACCATAGGTCTGCCGGGTATCCAAATTGAATTTGCCCAGGCGCCATGCTGCTGCTGCTGCAACAATAAAAGCGGGCACTAACCAAATCATGGAAGCATCCAGGGCACCGCTTTCCTGTGCTACGCTCAACCGGAGAAACTGGTAGATGATCATTGCCGGAGCCACTCCAAAACTCACCACATCTGCTAAAGAATCTAATTGCTTGCCGAGTTCCGATGTTGCTTTGAATAATCTTGCCACAAAGCCATCCAGGAAATCAACCACGCCGGCAAGTGCGATAAAAAGTGATGCCAGTACAATTTTTTCCGGTGTATTTTCTATTTGAACAGGTGTTGAGAGGATAGAACCTGCATCATCCAATGGCAGCAAGATAACCCCTTGTTGCAGGGTGAAAACGATAGCAATACAGCCAAAAACAAGGTTCAGCAGCGTAAATAAGTTGGGGATTTGTTTCATGAGTGGTCTATAGTCCATGGTCGACAGACCATAGCTCAGTCGTTTAAAGTATTAATTAATGCCTGAATCATTTTTACTAATAATTCAACCCGGTTATACAGCTCTGTAAATTTTTCCTCTCCCAGGTATCCTCTTCTTCTTGCCAAATATAAGCAACCTACCACTTCAAGGGCAGAACGGTTGGCAATTACCAGGAATCTTCTGAATTCCGCATTGGTTAAACCGGTTGATCCTTCAACAATATTGAGAGATACTGAATTAGCAGCCCTTCTAATCTGGCTTGAAAGGGAATAAAGTTCGTGAGCAGGAAAAGTATGGGCCAGTAAATCAACCTCATCAGTTAACTCCAACGATAATTGCCGCACTTTAAATTCTCAAACTTAAATGCCATTTCGATCTGTTGGGTTTTTGCTGTGGACCGTTGACCGTGGACTATTTCCTTTTCATCAACGCCTCAATCTCTTCCACGGTGATCGGAATATTTTTCATCAGGTCTTTATTGCCATTCTTCGTGATCCAGAGATTATTCTCGATCCGGATACCCATTTGCTCTTCTTCAATATAAATACCGGGCTCGACGGTAAATACCATTCCTGCTTTAATGGGTTCAGTCCTGGTACCGAGATCATGTACATCCACTCCTAAATGATGCGAGATGCCATGGTACAAATATTTGCGATAAGCCCTGTTTTCCGGGTCTTCATTTTTCACCTCTGCCTTTTTCAGCAACCCAATCTTCAGGAATTGTTGCGTGGCTTCCTCCCCAACTTTATCCGTATAATCCAATATGCTGATGCCCGGTTTTAATAAACTCTTTGCATAATCATGTAAATGCAGGCAAGCATTATAAACCGTTTTCTGCCGGCGGGTAAATTTGCCATTGACAGGAACCGTTCTTGTCAGGTCGGCACAATAACCACCATACTCTGCGCCAAAATCCATTAAGATCAATTCTCCATCCTTACACTCCTGGTTGTTAGAAACATAATGTAATGTCCGGGCCCTGTCACCGCTGGCAATGATACTGCCGTATGCTTCACCAGTTGCCCTTTGCGATAAGAAAGAATGATAGATCTCAGCTTCAATTTCATATTCCATCACCCCGGGTTGGATGAATTGCAACAAACGACGAAATGTAGTATCAGTAATATCAATGGCCTGTTGCATCACTTCTACTTCGAAAGCTGTTTTAATGGCCCGCAGTTCTTTCATGATCTTTGCGGCTCTGACATAATTATGCAGCGGGTAACGGCTTTTCATTTCGTCAATAAAACGGTAGTCCCGGGTACGAACAAGACTGGCTTTGCGGTCGTTCTCATTACTATCAAGATAAATGTTATCCGCTAAATGTATCCAGGGCTGCAATAAACCATCGAGGCTGTCCACCCATACTATTGTTTTTATACCACTGATATCCTGTGCTTCCTTCACCCTTAATCGTTTCCCATCCCATTTTTCTTTTAACTCGTTGGGGCGAACCAGTACCAGCACTTCCCGGTATTTCGGATCCGGGTTATCCGGGAACAGGATCACCATACTATCCTCCTGTGTAATCCCGCTCAGCCAGAACACATCACTATTTTGTTTGAACCGGTAGATCGCATCGCCGTTATTGGGCACTTCATCATTACTTACAAAAATGGCAATGGAGTTTTCCTGCATCCTGCTGGCAAACCGTTTCCTGTTTTGGATAAAAATCTCAGGATTGAGGGGTAAATACTTCATGAAAAGGGATTTAGTGGCTAAAGATAACGACCATTTATATCGGCAACCTGACTTTCATCACAAAACGGACAAACAGGATGAAAAATGGATGATTTTCAAAAAAATCTTAAGGTTTTTAAAAGCCTTCAATTTTCTTCCTAAAATTTTGAAAATGACCGCCTTTAGAGTGAAAAAATTAGGCAGTTTGCAATGTGTAGCACTAACACCCGTTTGTATAAAACCGGGTTTGTGACTTACCTTTGTCGCTTCAACAAATTTGCTTGCTTTTATGTCAGTACCAACGATTACTATCCCTACAAAACATCTATTGAAAATTGGGCTCCGCAACACAGAATCCATTCATTACCAGCTTTCACCTGAAGAATTAGTACAGGATACACTGCGTATTGGTGAAGGTGTTTTGAATGATACCGGGGCTCTCGTTATTCAAACCGGTGAATTTACCGGCCGTTCTCCTAAAGACAAGTTTACCGTTAAGGATGAGACCACTGCTGACTCTGTTCACTGGAATGATTTCAATATCCCGATCGAGTCAAAATACTTCGATATCGTTTTTAAAAAAGCAACCGAATACCTTGACCAACTACCGGAAATATGGGTTCGTGATTGCTATGCCTGTGCAGATCCCCGCTATCGCCTGAATGTTAGAGTGGTGAATGAAAAACCCTGGAACAACCTGTTTGCTTATAATATGTTCCTTCGCCCGGATGAAGAAGAGTTAGACAATTTCGAACCCGACTGGCATGTGATCTCTGTTCCGGGTCTGAAACTGGACCCTTCTGTTTGCGGCACCCGCCAGCATAATGGAGCGGTTGTTTCTTTCAAACATAAAATGATCCTGATTGCCGGAACCGGTTATACCGGTGAAACCAAGAAAGGCATCTTCACTATCCTCAACTACATCTTGCCACATGAAAAGAATGTATTGAGTATGCATTGCAGCGCCAACATGGGCGATGATGGTGATACAGCTATCTTCTTCGGATTGAGCGGCACCGGTAAAACAACCCTGAGTGCTGATCCCAACCGTAAACTGATCGGTGATGATGAACATGCCTGGACAGATGATAATATCTTCAACTTTGAAGGAGGTTGTTATGCAAAAACGATCAACCTGACCGAAGAAAAAGAACCTGAGATATTCAATGCAATACGTCCCGGGGCATTGGTGGAGAATGTTGCCTTCTATCCCGGCACCAATAAGATCAATTTTGATGATGCTTCTATTACGGAAAATACAAGGGTTTCCTATCCATTACATTTTATCAGCAATGCACAGGAACCCTCTGTTGGTGGTTTACCTAAAAATATTTTCTTCCTCACTTGTGATGCATTTGGTGTATTACCGCCTGTTTCTAAATTAACAGCCGGACAGGCAATGTACCAGTTCATTTCTGGCTATACAGCAAAGGTGGCCGGTACCGAAGCCGGTGTTACAGAACCGAAGCCCACTTTTAGTGCCTGTTTTGGTGCACCCTTCCTACCCCTGCATCCTGGTAAATATGCTCAGATGCTGGGACAAAAAATGCAGGAGAACAATGTGAATGTATGGATGATCAATACCGGCTGGACCGGCGGACCTTATGGTATCGGGAACCGGATGAAACTGAAATACACAAGAGCCATGATCACTGCAGCATTAGAAGGAAAGCTGGAGAATGCGCTGTTTGAAACACATCCTGTTTTTGGAGTTGCCATGCCCATTTCCTGCCCG
>JAEUVP010000387.1 GCA_016786805.1 Chitinophagaceae bacterium
TTCTTTTAAATAAAAAGAAGTCAGGAAATACCGTTTATTGGCATTATCCACTTTTATCCTGATCTCATCCAGGTTGGTCTTTTCGAGGTTCAGTGGTTTATAACTGAACGAGTCAGCCTGGGCATATTTTATGACGAATGCCCCTTCAGAAATATTGTCGTTATTATTCCGGAGGAATTTGGTGAAAACAAGGTCCCCTTCATTATCCAGGTTAAACTCTCCCAGGTATTCGTGCCTGTCGTCCATAGGTACTGCCAGGCGGCTTTTTTTCAACTGGGTCAGTTTATCATCCAGTAAAACGGTAGTGATGATATAATTCTTCCTGTTCTTACTATTGATCTTAAATACGATCAACCGGCTTTTATCATCACTGGAGAGAACAGTATAAATTTTATTATTGGCGGCAAACCCCAGCTGCGTGGTATCCAGTTGCATTACCTCCCCTATTTTTTTACCATTGCCATCAATTTTGGCGGCCATGCAATAGATAATGCTCTTTTTCTGGTACTGGTAGATCATGTAGCAAAAATCGCTGTAGGGGAAAAAATCAACATTGATCATGCGGTCATTATCGGGAACAAAGTCCTGCTCCACACTTGCAATTTCCACCATCTCATTATTAAGAACTGAGATCAGATTATTGTTCCTGATATTCTTGTAAATAAGAAAATTACCGCCCACCTTCCCGGCGATCTCAAAATTCATCCGGCGGGTATCATCTTTACCGGGCTCTGAATAAACGATCTTCTGAGAAAAGGCCGGGAAAAAAGAGGCTGCAAGTACAAGCAATAACAGAGTTAGCCTGAAAGTCATAATGCCGTGATTTTTTGCTTATTAAAATTAAAGTTTACCGGCCAAAAGCAGGCCATTTTTTATTTTTATGATGCTCTTATAGTAAGAATTACATGTAACGATGGGTTTGACACAGTAAATGTTGCACCCAAAATATACCGGGATACGTTATTTCCACCAGTGGTAAAGTTTTTCACCCAATTCGATGGTAATTCAATTTTGCCTGTACATTTGCAGGCGGGTTTCTGTAAAGACCAAATCTGTACCGGGAGCCCCATTATTAACCTCAGACAGTGAAAATACCCACCAACAAAGTTACCGCCGCAGGATTAGTCATTGCTTTAGGAATCATCTACGGAGATATCGGTACTTCACCACTTTACGTATTCAATGCGATCATTGGAGACCGGGTAGTTAACGAGGAGCTTATCCTGGGAACACTTTCCTGCATTATCTGGACATTAACATTACAAACGACCATTAAATATGTTGTCCTCGTTTTAAAAGCAGATAACAGGGGTGAAGGGGGAACATTTGCATTATTTGCGCTGGTAAGACGAAGAAAAAAATGGCTGGTCATACCGGCTATGATCGGTGGCGCATCCCTGTTAGCAGACGGCATCATTACCCCTCCCATTTCTATTACCTCTGCTATTGAGGGCTTAAAGGAATTGCCTTCGTTGGGTATTGAAGATGGCAGCAATACGGTTGTAATCATTGTACTTTCCATTCTTGCTCTTTTCTTTTTTACGCAGCAATTTGGCACTGCATCCATAGGACGGTTGTTTGGGCCCATAATGTTCATATGGTTTACCATGCTGTTAATTCTCGGGGCTGTTCATGTATTCGATGATCTTGAGATTTTCAAAGCACTTAGCCCTTATTACGCAATAAATTTTCTGCGAACCTATGACGGGGGCTTCTGGCTACTCGGTGCTGTATTTCTTTGTACTACCGGGGCCGAAGCCTTATACAGTGACCTGGGGCATTGCGGAAGAGGCAATATCCGTATGTCATGGATATATGTAAAAACATGCCTGCTTATTCATTATTTCGGACAGGGTGCTTATTTACTTGCCCATAGAAATGGCCTTGAAATTACAGCAGAAGTTAAAAAAGCATTAAGCATTAATGCTTTTTATGACCTTATGCCACAATGGTTCATCATTCCGGGTGTTATTATCGCCACCACAGCCGCCATCATTGCCAGCCAGGCCATGGTTTCGGGGGCCTATACGCTGATCAGTGAAGCCATGCGGTTGAATTTATGGCCAAAACTCCGTATCCGTTACCCGTCAGAAGCAAAAGGACAATTGTTTATCCCTGCTATTAATTTCATTATGTTCCTTGGTTGCGCCGGGGTTGTTTTATACTTCCGGAAGTCTTCTAACATGGAGGCAGCGTATGGATTGGCGATCATCGTTACTATGCTCGCTACAACAATCCTCTTTGCCAATTACCTTGTACTACACCGGGCAAAGTCAGTTTGGATATACATTTTCCTGGTGGGCTATTTGTCCGTAGAGATCGGTTATCTCGTTGCACTGATGGTAAAATTCACACATGGTGGTTATATCACTCTTATTATTGGCTTACTGGTATTCCTGGTGATGTACATCTGGTACAGGGCAAGAAAGATCAAGAACCGCTATGTTGAATTTGTACGGATGGAACATTATATCCCTAAGATACAGGAGTTAAGTAATGACAAATCTGTTCCCAAGTATGCTACTCACCTGGTTTACCTGACCAGTGCCAATAACCCTAAAGAGATTGAGCATAAGATCATCTATTCGATCCTGAATAAAAAGCCCAAAAGAGCAGATATTTATTGGTTTGTGCATGTAGATACCCTGGATGATCCCTATACCTGCGAGTACAAAGTAGAACATATCATTCCAAATGATATCATCCGGATAGATTTTCGTTTAGGATTCCGCATGGAGCCCAAGATCAATCTCATGTTCCGTAAAGTGGTGGAAGACCTGGTTGCCAATAAAGAAGTAAATATCATCAGCCGTTATGAAAGTTTGGCCAGCAGTAATACTGTAGGCGATTTCCAGTTCATGGTAATGGAGAAATACCTGAGCCAGGATAATGAATTACCATTCTTTGAAAGGGTGGTGATGAAATTCCACTTCTGGCTGAAAGACCATAGCCTGTCTGAAGAAAAAGGGTTCGGACTCGACCTAGCTAATGTAACGGTAGAAAAATTCCCGCTGATTGTGGCACCTGTTACCAACCTTAAGTTGCGAAGGGTGGAAGATTAGTTTTCTCCAGCAAGTTGATTGTTTTTGAGTTGTTCCGGAATCGGTTTATCTTAAGCCCTCATTTAACAACCAAAACCTGCCTGTCTTCATCTGGTATATCATCATAGGCATTGCTGTGCTTTCTGTGCTGGCCTATTTCCTGCAGGAGAAATTTATTTTCAAGCCGGAAAAACTCAAACAGGATTTTGAGTTTAAATATGATGCTCCTTTCAAAGAATATTTTTTTGACATTGAACCTGGCGTACGCATCAATGGGCTACATTTTTCCAGGGATAATCCCAAAGGACTCATTCTTTATTTTCATGGCAACACCCGCAGCATAAAAGGCTGGGCCAAATATGCCCGGGATTTTTACCGCTATGATTATGATGTGGTACTTGTTGATTACCGTGGCTTTGGAAAAAGCACCGGCAAACGCAGTGAAAAGGAAATGATGAGCGATATGCAGTTCATCTACGACAGGCTCAAAGAAAAATACTCCGAAGAACACCTTATTGTTTATGGAAGAAGCATGGGAAGCGGTTTTGCCAGTAAACTCGCCTCTGATAATGATCCCCGCTACCTGATACTGGATGCGCCTTATTATAACTTTACAAGAGTGGTGGAACGGTTTCTCCCAATTTTACCAGTGAGAATTGTCTTACGGTATCATCTTCGCACCGATCAATGGATACAAAAAGTAAAGTGCCATACCTACATTATTCATGGCACCAAAGACTGGCTGATACCGATCCGGCACAGCGTGGCCTTACAAAAATTCAACCCCCAACGGATAACCCTGATCCGTATTCATGGCGGCGGGCATAATAATCTCCCTTCCTTCGATGAATATCACAATTTCGTACGGGATATCCTGAAATACTGATATGTTTCGTCCTGACTGTTAATGATTATCTAATTACCTGCTTTTCATTTAACATGGAGTACTATTTGTCCGTCCCACTGAAAACGGAGGTGTTTATGAAACTAAAAATCTACTCATTATTGGCTTTACTGACCAGCCTGCTGCTCTTGTCCTGCAAGACAGCCAGTAAATTATATGAAAAAGGCAGGTATGATGAAGCAGTTGAACTGGCGGCTAAAAAATTGCAGAAGGACCCCAATGACCCCAAATTGCTGGATGTACTGCAAAATGCCTATCGCTATGCGGTGGAAGATCATGAAAACCGCATCCGTAATTATGCCTCAAGCAGTAACGACCTGAAATGGGAATGGACCTATAATGAATATGCCGATCTGCAACATTTATACGAGGCAGTCAGGAAATCCCCCGGCGTATTTGATGTAGTGAAACCAGTTGACTATTCTTCCTACCTGATCACTTACCGGGAGAAAGCCGGCGAAACAAGATACCAGCGAGGACTTAACTTGATGACATCAGGCAATAAACAGGATTTCCGGAGAGCTTACCGGGAATTCCAGGTGGCCCTTGGTTTTATACCCGGTGATCTCGGCATCCGCCAGAAAATGGATGAAGCTTACAGTTATGCAGTGATAAACGTAGTGGTATTGCCGATTGAAGAGAGAAATAGCTACCAGTTCAGCTCTTATAACAACAGGTATCGGCGTTTTGATGACAATATGCTTCGCTACCTCCAAAATAATAATGGCAACGAGTTTGTGAAATATTACTCTTCTTTCGAGGCAAGAAACCGGAATATCAGGCCAGACCAGGTCGTGGAAGTCCGCTTTAGCAGCATGAATATCGGCCGCAGCAACGACGACCAGGATACCAGGACTGTCTCCAAAGATGTAGTGGTGAAAGAAACCGTTTACAAACCTGACTCCATCGTAAAAGAATATGCCAAAGTATTTGCAAAGATCACTACCACTAAAAGAACCCTGCGTTCTGAAGGATTTATGCAGATATTGGTGAGAGATGAAAACGGCCAGCGGGTCTGGAGTGAAAATTATAACGGGCAGCATTTCTGGAGCACCGAGTTTGCCACCTATACCGGCGACTCAAGGGCCCTGAGTGAAACGGATAAACAATTGCTCAACAGGAGCCGTGATTATCCTCCTAATGAAGACGATATCATCCGTTGCATTATGGACGAATTACAGAGCAAGGCAGAGTGTGGCATTAAAGACTATTTTAACCGGTATTAGAAACTACTAATAGTATCATATACTCCAGGGACATGCCTTTCATGTCCCTTTTTCTTTACATCTTTGCCAACATGAGCCGGAAGAAAATAATAAAATGGGTAAAGATCACTTTGACCATCTATATACTTGGAGGTGTCGCACTTTATTTTTTACAGGATGCCATTCTTTTTCACCCGGTAATACTCAAAAGAGATCACAAATATAATTTCAAGGAGCCTCATGAAGATATCAGCATTGCTATGAACAATGAAGACACCCTGAACCTGGTCCGCTTTTTCAGCACCAGCCCTGTTAAAAAAGGAGTTGTCTTATATTTTCATGGAAACAAGAAAAACATTTCCTGGTATGCGAAATACCCTCCCTACTTCACCCGTCATGGATATGAAGTGATCATTATCGACTACCCCGGCTTTGGTAAAAGCACCGGGAAACTGAC
>JAEUVP010000436.1 GCA_016786805.1 Chitinophagaceae bacterium
CATGCCTGCTGCCTTTACCCGTTTCGCCATTTTCAACGTATTGGCCAGGTCACAAAAACCTTTACCGGGTGAATAACCGCTGTCCTGTTTCGGATCATTGAAGATCCGCAGCCGCACATAATTCAATCCATGTTCTTTTAAAATAGCAATAGCATCTTTCTCCACGCCGTTATCAGAAAATTTCATTCCCCTTGCTTCCAGTTCCGGTAAGAAAGAAATATCAGCCCCCAGCATTGGGTCCACTTCTGCTTTTTTTGTTTGTGCTGGCGTCAGCTGGTATTTTTTATCCGTTGTAAATGTGGCCGCACTTTCAGGCGATATAGTTTGAATATCCGTACCGCCGCTCCAGAGCCCTGTTGCTTTCGCTTCAAACTTGATCATCCCTGGTTTTGTTCCGGATTGAATGATCACCTGGCATTTTCCATTGAATAAGCTCCGTTGCCAGGCACCTTCCATACATTTATCCGGTTCATGACTGCTGGGATCGCCATTACCCACGCCAATTATTTTTCCATCACCTGCAAGATTGAATTTAATTACATTATCAGCATCCGGTACTTCCCGGCCTTCCCTGTCTAGCACCGTAATGTTGAGAACAGTTACATCTTTGCCATCGGCAAGTATGGTTGTTTTATACGGCGTCACCACCACTTCCACTGGTTGCCCGGTTGTTTCTACTTTAGTGGTTAATCGTTTCCCTTTTTTATAGGCCACCGCTTCCAGCTTGCCGGGTTCATAATGCACGGTCCATTGCAGGTGACTGTTGCGGGGCATTTCTTTTTTACCCAGGCTTTTCCCATTCAGGAACAGCTCCACGTTATCCGCATTGCTGTTCACCCATACATCCACGGGATCACCCTGTTTCTTATTCCAGCCGGCTGCTTTGCTTCTCCAGTTCCAGTGGGGGGAGATATGCAACACATCTTCGTCGGTCCACCAGCTTTTATAGTAGTAATAAATATTTTTAGGAAAGCCGCACATATCCAGGATACCAAAATGCGAATTGATATTCGGCCATTCATACGGCGTGGGTTCTCCACGGTAATCAAAACCTGTCCATACAAAACCGCCGAGCCAGAAATTATTGGTTGCGGCTAAGGTCCACCAGTCTTCTGCTTTGCTGGCCCACCATGGTGCAGTAATATCCTGGTCGGGTACATAACCCCTGATCGTATCTTTTTCATAGATACCTCTGGTGGTAACCGTGCTGCCCATTTCTGTTCCGATAATCGGCTGGGTTGGATGATCACGGTGATAATCAGCTACGGCAAACTGCCGGTAATTAAAAGACCGGACGGGGATCACTTCATTCACTCCCTGGTACACATTGCCAAGATCAGCTGCATAGGTACAGGTCCTTGTGGGGTCTAACTCTTTTTGTTTGGCTATTAATGTTTGTGCTATTCGTTTGCCAATACTTGTCGTATGTATCCAGCCTTCTTCATTACCGATAGACCACATAAACACAGAGGCCCGGCTCCGGTCTCTTTTGATCAGCCGTTCAAACTGGTCCATATATTCAGGACTGCTGTTGAGTAACCGTTGTTCATCCATCACCAGCATGCCCAGGCTGTCACAGGCATCTAATTGTTCCGGCGTGGGTGCATTGTGACTGGTGCGGTAAGCATTCACTCCCATTCGTTTTAATAAGCCCACCCGGTAGTACTGTAAATAATCCGGCAAGGCGCTGCCAACTCCTGCATGGTCCTGGTGATTGTTCACTCCCTGTAGTTTGATATATTTCCCGTTCAGAAAAACACCGTTGGGTTTTATCTCGATGGACCGGATACCAAAACGTTGTTTGACACTGTCAATGATGGTTCCGTTTTGCTTTACGATGGAAACCACCCGGTATAAATAAGGGTCTTCCAGTGACCATCGTTTCGCCCCGGCAAGAGCCATACTTGCTTTTACGGTTGCAGTACCATTGACCAGCAATGAAAGGGTTTGTTCTTTTGACTGAACTAATTTTTTCCC
Source organism: Chitinophagaceae bacterium (assembly GCA_016786805.1). GTDB lineage: Bacteria > Bacteroidota > Bacteroidia > Chitinophagales > Chitinophagaceae > CADEDV01. Next base: position 1,978 of record JAEUVP010000436.1, read on the forward strand.
GTTTCTGTCAGTGATATAGGAATACACCGAACAACCAGCTGTAGTCAATTCCTGGTTCTGTAAACTTGTTTCAATGGTAACCGTGGCCACATCTCCTTTAATATTGGAGTAAGCAAATACCCCATCTTTAGTTATGTTGACGTTGTTGTATGTATTCAGCCATACATGCCGGTATATCCCTGCCCCTTCATAAAACCAGCCTTCATATTGCGAAGCATCGGCCCTCACTACAATGACATTGTCTTTATCAAAATGGATATAGTCCGTTACATCATACACCACCCCCACATAACCGCTTTTATTATTGCCAAGAAAAAATCCGTTGAGCCAGATATTCGCATCCCGGAATATGCCATCAAACTGTAACTGGAACCGCTGACCCGAATCTGCCCTGGCAATAGTAAAATGTTTCCGGTACCAACCGATACTGGTTTCAGGAAATAAGCCACCTACCGGTTTATAACCATGGGCCATTACATCAAAATTATCCACCTTCACAAAAGGTAATTCAACAGCCCAGTCATGCGGGAGGTCGAGCTTGCGCCACTTACTGTCATCAAACTTTGCATCAATTGCTGTTTTGGCAGCGCCTCCTGATTTTGAAAAGATCGTGGCAATGCTGTAATTAAAATCTTTCTCTGCATTAGCCGCATGGCCGAAATGAAATTTCCAGTCCTTATCAAAACTAATTTGCTGACGCTGGGCGGTACTGCTGGCAGTCAGCATAACTGCAGCAATAACATAGATGAATTTAGCTTTCATGAAAACAATAGCTATAGTGAAGAATAAGAAAGTATAAAACTAATTAAATGCATCCAAAGCAACAGTGGGTTTGCC